>NZ_JBSFGJ010000357.1:0-9641 GCF_053596515.1 Nonomuraea sp. NPDC001684 | reverse complement strand
GCGACGATGGCCCTGGGCCTGTCCCTGGGCGACGCCAGCCGCTCCCTGTACGCGCAGACCCGCGCGGCCACCGCCGGACCGGACGTGGTGGCGCTGTCCGGCGGCTCGGGCCGCGCGGCGACCTCCGCCCTGGCCTCGCTGGCGGACGCCCCCGAGGTGGCCGCGCACCACGGCCCGTACCGCATCGTCTATGCCGACCTCACCGCGCGTGGCTCGACGTCGTCCCAGGTGGTGGTGCACGGCTTCGCCGAGCGGCCCGGCCCGGTCAACCGGCCGCTGGTGACCTCGGGCCGGTGGGTGCGCCCCGGCGGCGCCGTCCTCGAACGCGGCTTCGCCACCGCCCTGGACGTCGGCGTCGGCGACCGGGTCACCATCGCCGGCCGGCCGTACCCCGTCGTCGGGATCGCCGTCACCGCGGCCACCTCCGTCTACCCCTGGGCGGCGCAGATCGGGCCGGGCGGCGGCCCCAGCGACTACGCCGGCCTGGCCTGGCTGACCAGCTCGGACGCCCGCACGCTGGCCTCCGCCCGGCGCCTGCCGGTCACCACGGCCATCGACCTCAGGCTGCGCGACCCCGCCGCCACCGAGGCGTTCCGCGACGCGCACCGCGACCCGGACCTGCGGGTCAACTTCCACTCCTGGCAGTTCACGGCCGAGCAGGACACCGCCATCCTCAAGGACAGCCAGCCGATCCTGGTGGTCGGGAGCTGGCTGCTCAGCTTCCTGGCCGTCACCGGGGTCGCGGCGCTGGCCGCCGGGCGGGCAGCCGCGCAGACGCGCCGGGCCGGGCTGCTCAAGGCCGTCGGCGCCACCCCCGGGCTGATCGCCACCGTCCTGCTCACCGAGTACCTGGCGCTCGCGCTGGCCGGCGACGCGCTGGGGCTGGCGATCGCCCGCCTGACCGCGCCCGCCCTGGCCGGCCCCACGGCCAGCCGGATCGGCGACGCGGCCGAGCTCGGCGGCTCCGTCGTGGTCACCGCGACCGTCCTGGCCGTGGCGGTCGCGGTGCTGTCCACGCTGCGTCCCACGCTGCGCGCCATGCGGACGGCCACCGTCAGCGCGCTGTCCGCGACCGCGCGCCCGCCCCGGCACCGGCCCCTGATCACCGCCCTGTCGGCGCTGCTGCCCACGCCGCTCCTGCTCGGGCTGCGGCTGACCGCCCGCCGGCCCGGCCGGGCGGTGCTCCAGGCGTGCTCCACCGCCACCACGGTGATCGCGATGGTCGCCCTGCTGACCCTCCACGTCCAGCCGGAACGCGGCTACGGCCTGGACGGCTCCTCCGTGCTGCCCAACCTGCGCGGCGAGCAGGACCGCCGGCTGATGCTCGCCGTCACCGCCCTGCTGATCGTCCTGGCCGTCGTCAACACCGTCACGCTCACCTGGACCACCGCCATGGAGGCGCGCGCCACCATGGCCGTCGCCCGCACGCTCGGCGCCACTCCCGGGCAGGTCGCCGCGGGCCTGTCCAGCGCCCAGCTGCTGCCCAGCCTGCCCGGCGCCGTCGTCGGCGTCCCCCTGGGCCTCGGCCTGCTCTCGCTCTTCGCGGCCGGGAACTCGGTGCAGGCCCCCTTCTCATGGCTGGCCGCCGCCGTGCCGGCCACCCTCCTGGCGACCGCGGCGTTCGTCGCCCTGCCCGCCCGGCTGGCCGCCCGCCGGCCCGTGGCCCAGGCACTCAGCGCCGAGACCGCGTGACCGGCCGCGCGGGAACCCGGTGGACGGCTTCCATGATCTCCGGCTAGGGTGTGGCGCATGTCCGGTCCCGAGGCGTCAAGACGCTAGCCACCGATCGTCGGTGGCTTCTCGTGATGTCCTGCGGCCGCGCCGTCCCTGAGACCGCGCGCCCTTCCGGCATCCGATCACCTTCGTACGGACCGGTTCCTCCCGGCTGTTCCGCCACCGTCGTGGCGTCGAACCCGGGCCTTCCCTCCTCGCGGTAGCGCCCGCGCCCCGCTGTGCCGCCGGCGCGCCGCGTTCCTTCGTGCTGCTTTTGGAGTACCGCTCGTGCCTTTCGCCATCTACGTTCTCGGGCTGGCCGTGTTCGCCCAGGGAACGTCGGAGTTCATGCTGTCCGGGCTGGTTCCGGCCATCGCCGCCGACCTGGGCGTGTCCGTCCCGGCCGCGGGCGCGCTGACGTCCGCGTTCGCCGCGGGCATGGTCGTCGGGGCGCCGCTCATGGCGCTGCTCAGCCTGCGCTGGCCACGCCGGCAGGCGCTGCTCGTCTTCCTCGTCGCCTTCGTGCTCGTGCACGTGGCGGGCGCGCTCACCACCGACTTCGCCGTGCTGCTGGCCACCCGCGTCCTCGGGGCGCTGGCCAACGCCGGATTCCTCGCCGTGGGCCTGGCGACGGCGGCCGGCATGGCCGCCCCCGACGCCAAGGGCCGCGCCACGTCCGTCCTGCTCGGCGGTATCACGCTGGCGTGCGTCGCCGGGGTGCCCGCGGGCGCCGTGCTCGGCCAGGCGTTCGGCTGGCGGTCGGCGTTCTGGGCGGTGGCGCTGGTGTCGCTGCCGGCCGTCGTCGCGGTCGTGCGGTCGGTGCCGGCCGGCGGGCAGGAGAGCGCCCGTCCGCGCGCCCGGCACGAGCTGCGGGCGTTGCGCGAGCCGCGCCTGCTGGTCGCGCTGGCGCTGGGCGCGCTGGTCAACGCCGCCACCTTCGGCACCTTCACCTACCTGTCGCCGCTGCTCACCGAGGTGAGCGGCGTCTCCGAGGGGTGGGTGCCGGTGCTGCTCGCGCTGTTCGGGCTGGGGTCGTTCGCCGGGGTGACCGCCGCGGGCCGGCTGTCGGACGCGCGGCCGGCGCTGGTGCTGGTCGCGGGCGGGCTCGCCTTGCCGGCCGGGTGGGCGCTGTTCGCGGTCGCGGCGGACGTTCCGGCCGCGGCGTTCGTGCTGGTCTTCGTCCAGGGCGCGCTGTCCTTCGCGGTCGGCTCGACCCTGATCGCCCGCGTCCTGTACGCCGCCGCCGCGGCGCCCTCGCTCGGCGGCTCCTTCGCCACGGCGGCGCTCAACGTGGGGGCCACCGCGGGCCCGGCGCTCGGCGGCGCGGCCATCGCCGCCGGGCTCGGCTACCGGTCGGCACTGTGGGTCAGCGCCCTGCTGGTGGTCGTGGCGCTCGCCGTGGCGGCCGTTGTCCACAGGTCGCCGGCGAGCGTCACGCCGCGCTGACCGGGGGCGGGAAGATGGTCCGGCGGCGGTGACCGGGCGCGGTCGCCGGGCGTGCTCTCGTGAATGCGATGGCATGCCCAGCGATCGTGTCGCTGTTGCATAGCCAGGTGTGGCTTCAGGGTGGATTATGCGGAAGGTAGGGTGTGGGCTTGTGACGACGTTCCGGATCAGCGAGGCCGCGGCGCTGCTCGGGGTCAGCTCCGACACCGTCCGGCGGTGGGTCGACGCGGGCCGGCTGGCGGCCGAGCGCGACGAGCACGGCCACCGGCGCGTCGACGGCGCCGACCTGGCGGCCTTCGCCCGCTCGCAGATCGAGTCCGACGGCGAGGGCGGCCGCTCCTCGGCGCGCAACCGCTTCCGCGGCATCGTGACCGAGGTGATCCGCGACGCGGTGATGGCCCAGGTCGAGATCGCCGCCGGGCCGTTCCGCGTGGTGTCGCTGATGAGCCGGCAGGCGGCCGACGAGCTGGGCCTCCAGGTGGGGGTGGTGGCGGTCGCCGTGATCAAGTCCACCAACGTCGTCGTGGAGATCCCCGGCCACGAGCGCGTGGCCAGTCAGGTGTGAGGAGCCCCCCTTGGTGTTCAGGCGTCTTTCCCGATGGTCGATCGCCCTGCCCGTCGCCTTCGCGCTGGCCGGCCTGGCCGGCTGCGGCTCGGGCGCGCCGGCCACGTCCGCCTCGTCCGCTCCCGCCGCGTCCGCCGGGGAGGTGACGGTGTTCGCGGCGGCCTCGCTGACCGGCACGTTCACCGAGCTCGGCAAGCGCTTCGAGAGCGCCCATCCGGGAACGACGGTGAGGTTCAACTTCGGCTCCAGCGCCACCCTGGCCCAGCAGATCGTCCAGGGCGCCCCCGCCGACGTGTTCGCCGCCGCCAGCCCGGCCACCATGAAGACGGTCACCGACGCCTCCCTCGCGGGCGCCCCGGTCACGTTCGTCCGCAACAAGCTGCAGATCGCCGTGCCCGCCGCCAACCCGGCCAAGGTCGACGAGCTGAAGGACCTGGCCGACCCCGCGGTGAAGGTGGCGCTCTGCGCCGAGCAGGTGCCGTGCGGGGCCGCCGCGGTCAAGGCGCTCGGCGCGGCCGGTCTCAAGGTCACGCCGGTGACCCTGGAACAGGACGTCAAGGCCACCCTCACCAAGGTGCAGCTGGGCGAGGTGGACGCCGCGCTGGTCTACCGGACCGACGTGATCGCCTCCGGCGGCAAGGTGACCGGCATCGACTTCCCCGAGGCCGCCCAGGCGATCAACGACTACCCGATCGCGGCCCTGACCAAGGCCCCGGCCGGCGACCTGGCCAAGCAGTTCGTCGACCTGGTGCTGTCCCAGCAGGGCAAGGACGTCCTGGCCAAGGCCGGTTTCGAGGCCGCGTGAGCGCTCGCTCCCGGCGTCCGGGCCCGGCGGACCTGCCCGCCGGGCGCCCGGCCGCGGGCCGTGAGATCTCGGGGCGGGCGCCGTGGATGCTGGTCGTGCCCGCGCTGGCGGGGCTGGCGTTCCTGGTGCTGCCGCTGGCCGGGCTGCTGATCCGGGCCCCCTGGTCCACGCTGCTCCAGCGGCTGGCCGAGCCGCACGTGCTGGAGGCGCTGCGGTTGTCGCTGCTGTGCGCCACCGTCGCCACGGCCTTCTGCCTGCTGCTCGGCGTGCCGCTGGCCTGGTTGCTGGCGCGGGTGTCGTTCCCGGGGCGGCGGCTGGTGCGCGCGCTGGTCACCGTGCCGCTGGTGCTGCCGCCGGTGGTCGGCGGCGTGGCGCTGCTGCTGGTGCTGGGGCGGCGCGGCCTGGCCGGGCAGTGGCTGGAGTCCGCCTTCGGCATCACGCTGCCGTTCACCACGGCCGGTGTGATCGTCGCAGAGGCGTTCGTCGCGATGCCCTTCCTGGTGATCAGCGTGGAGGGCGCGCTGCGCGGCGCCGACCAGCGCTTCGAGGAGGCCGCCGCGACGCTCGGCGCCTCCCGCTGGACGGTGTTCCGCCGGGTGACGCTGCCCATGGTGATGCCGGGCGTGGTGGCCGGGGCCGTGTTGTGCTGGGCGCGGGCGCTGGGCGAGTTCGGGGCGACGATCACGTTCGCCGGCAACTTCCCCGGCACCACCCGCACGATGCCGCTGGCGGTCTACCTGGCGCTGGAGACCGAGCCGGAGGCGGCGATCGTGCTCAGCCTGGTGCTGCTGGCCGTCTCGGTGGTCATCCTGGCCAGCCTGCGCGACCGGTGGGTGAGCGCGCCGTGACCCTCGACGCCCGTCTGGTGGTCACCCGGCCGGCCTTCACCCTCGACGTCTCGCTGCGGGTCGCCGCCGGCGAGGTGGTGGCGCTGCTCGGCCCCAACGGCGCCGGCAAGACCACCGCCCTGCGCGCCCTGGCCGGGCTCACCCCGATGACCGGCGGGCGGATCAGCCTGGGCGGCGCGCCGCTGCACACGCTGCCCGCCGAGGGCCGCCCGATCGGCATGGTCTTCCAGGACTACCTGCTCTTCCCGCACCTGTCGGCGCTCGACAACGTCGCCTTCGGGCCGCGCTGCCAGGGCGTGCCCAAGGCCGAGGCCCGCCGGACGGCCGCCGCGCTGCTGGAGCGGGTCGGCCTCGCCGCCCACGCCGCCGCCAGGCCGCGACGGCTGTCCGGCGGGCAGGCGCAGCGGGTCGCCCTCGCCCGCGCGCTGGCCGTGCGGCCCGAGTTGCTGCTGCTGGACGAGCCGCTGGCCGCGCTCGACGCCCACACCCGGCTGGAGATCCGCTCCCAGCTGCGCCGCCATCTGGCCGACTTCGAGGGCGCGACCGTGCTGGTCACCCACGACCCGCTCGACGCGATGGTGCTGGCCGACCGGCTGATCGTCATCGAGCACGGCACGGTCGTGCAGGAGGGCCCGCCGGCCGAGGTCGCCCGCCATCCGCGTACCGACTACGTGGCCCGCCTGGTCGGGCTCAACCTCTATCGCGGCGTGGCCGAGGGCGTGCGGGTCAAGGTCGGCGAGGTGCTGCTGCACACGTCGGAGGAGCTCGACGGGCCGGCGTTCGTGGCCTTCCCGCCCGCGGCCGTGGCGTTGTACCGCAGCCGCCCCGACGGCAGCCCGCGCAACCTGTGGCAAGCCCGGATCGAGGGCATCGAACGGCACGGCGACAACGTGCGCGTGCACCTCGACGGCCCCCTGACGGCCTTCGCCGACATCACCCCGGCCGCCGTCGCCGACCTCGACCTGACCCCCGGCCAGCGGATCTGGGCCTCCGTCAAGGCCACCGAGACGCACGCCTACCCGGCCTGAACGGGGTCCTGGTCATACGCCGCTCACCGTCGCTGTGGCCCGCCGCTCCGCCGCCTTGGCGGAGCGGCGGGCCGCCGAGGAAATCGGGCGGAACCGGCTATGGGCCGCGAAGGCGGGCTTACGGAGTGAGGACGACCTTGTTGCACTCGTCCTGCTTGTGCTTGAACAGCTCGAACCCGCGCGGCGCCTCGCTGAGCGGCATGCGGTGCGAGACGACGAAGCTCGGGTCGATCTCGCCCGCGCGGATCCGCTGCAGCAGCGGCTCGGTGTAGCGCTGCACGTGGCACTGTCCGGTGCGGATGGTCAGCGACCGGTTCATGACGGTGCCCATCGGGAACTTGTCGACGAATCCGCCGTAGACGCCGATGACGGAGACCACGCCGCCGTTCCGGCAGGCCATGATGGCCTCGCGCAGCGCGTACGGCCGCTCGGTCTCCATCCGGGCGGCCTGCTTGGTGCGGTCGTAGGCGTACATGGCGGGGGTCGGGTGGTGGGCCTCCATGCCGACGGCGTCGATGCAGGCGTCGGGGCCGCGCCCGCCGGTCATGTCGCGCAGTGCGTCCAGCACGTTCACCTCCTCGTAGTTGAGCACCTCGGCGCCGGTGCGCTGGACCCGCCGCAGCCGGTACGGGAACCGGTCGATGACGATGACCCGCTCGGCGCCGAGCAGGAACGCGCTGGCCGCGGCGAACTGCCCGACCGGCCCCGCGCCCCAGATCGCGATGGTGTGGCCCGGCTTGATGTCGCACATCTCCGCACCCATGAAGCCCGTCGGGAAGATGTCCGACAGGAACAGCACCTGCTCGTCGGTCAGGTCGTCCTCGATCTTGATGGGGCCGACGTCGGCGAACGGGACGCGCACGTACTCGGCCTGCCCGCCGGCGAAGCCGCCCAGCATGTGGGAGTACCCGAAGATCCCGGCGGGCGCGTGGCCCATCAGCTTCTCGGCCATGCCCGCGTTGGGGTTGGAGTTCTCGCACAGCGAGTACAGCTCGGCCTCGCAGGCGAAGCAGGCCCCGCAGGCGATGGGGAACGGCACCACGACGCGGTCCCCGGCGTGCAGGTTGCGCACGCCGGGGCCGACCTCGACGACCTCGCCCATGAACTCGTGGCCGAGGATGTCGCCCTTCTTGACGGTCGGGATGTAGCCGTCCACGAGGTGCAGGTCGGAGCCGCAGATCGCGGTCGAGGTGACGCGGACGATCGCGTCACGCGCGTTGAGGATCTGCGGGTCCGGGACGTCTTGGATCTCCAGGCGGTTGCGGCCCGCCCACACGTTGGCCTTCATGCCCGTCCTCCGATCGGCTGTGCGGGACGCTGGTGGAGCTGGCGCCGGGCGAGGTGGCCCTCGGGGCTGCCCTCGGAGCGGACCACCTCGCCGGTCTCCATGACCTGTTTGAAGCGGCGCAGGTCGTCGCGGAGCTGCTGCTCGGGGTGTTCGCCGAACATGCGGGCGACGGCGGCGGCGAGCTTGCGGCCGGGCGCTCCGTACTCCAGGGAGACGTCCACGACCGTGCCCTGACCGGCGGGGCCGTCGGTGAAGCCGACCAGGCCGGCGGTGGCGATGCCGGTGCCGGGAACCGACCGCCAGGCGATCAGGTCGCCGAACCGCTCGTCGATGATCTCGGCCTCCCACTCCAGGTCAACGATCGGGCCCTTGGCCTTCCAGCGGGAGTGGCGCTGGTTGATGGTGCGCACCGAGTCCAGGTGGCCCATGAACGTGGGCAGGTTCTCCAGGTCGCGCCAGAAGCGGTAGACGTCGTCGCGGGGCTTGTTGATGGTGATGGAGGCGCGCACCTGCAGCGGGCCCTTGGCCTTGGCGGTGCCGCGCCGGGCGCAGGCGGCGTCCAGGACGGTGAGGCCGGCGACGGCGCCGAGCGCGGCCAGCGCGCGGGTGCGGCGGGCGCCGGTGCGGCCGGCCGCGGCCCGGCCCAGGACGCCGAGGTCCATCGTGTCGCCGGCGACCCTGGTCCACACCCACTGAGCGGGGTTCTTGGCGCCGAGCAGCAGCGCGGCGTGCAGGAGCTCGCGCCCGCCGACGAGCCTGGCGACGGCCGTGGCCCCGGGCGCGTCGTCGACGCCGCACAGGCGGGTCACCGCCCGTGGTGCCCCCAGTTGCGCCGCGCCCAGCGCGAGGCTGGCCCACCCGAGCGCACGGGCGAATTTGTCGGTCATCATGTGTCCTAACGCAGGTTGCAGTGGTTGATGCGTACGCCGCAGGCGGCCTCCGGTCTGCTGACGCCCCCGCGTCCCTTGCCCCCGACAAAACGGCTGACACCAGCGGATTCAGGCAAGAAAGGTGGAGGTCGTCTGGATGGCCGTCCACGACGGGCCGGACGTCGCCATGTCGTGCCGGCACGAGGAGCCCGAACGCCGCAGGTCGTCGGGCGACCGGCTTGCCCGACTGGACGATATCCACCTGGACCTTGTCCATCCCGGCGCCGGAGCATCACCCGATACACGATGCATGTGCCGCGCGGCTGTGGGTATTCGGTCCCGGGATCCACCCGGCTACCGGCGAGGAGCGCTCATGGCCATCAGTGAGCAGCATCGGCCGGAGATCGTCGTCGGGCTCGTGGCGACCCCGCCGGACTATCCGGCGCAGGTGGTCGCGCGGCTCGCCGCCGAGCTGGCCGACCGGCTCGCCGAGCAGGTGGACCCGCACGTGCGGTGGACCGTCCGGGCAGGCTGGGGTGACGTGGCGCCGCGCCGCGACGGCGGGGTCGAGGCGCTGCTCGACGATCTCGCCCGCCGGCGCGCCGACGCCCGGTGGGACGTCGCGATCTGCCTGACCGACCTGCCGCTGCACACCGAGCGGGTGCCGCTGGTCGCGCAGACGTCCGCCCGGCGCCGCGTCGCGGCGGTGTCCCTGCCCGCGCTGGGGCTGTGCCAGCTGCGAGCGCTCCGCGCCGCCATCCCGGGTCTCGTGAGCCGACTGCTCACTGACACCTCCGAGGAGCGGGTGCCGCCGGCCGACCGGGCACCGGCCGAACTGGCCGCCCGGGTCGCCGCCATTCACCGGGTGGTCGGCGAGGCCGAAGCCGGGGAACTGGGCTACCTCGCCTCGCGGCTGGCCGGCCGGGTGCGGCTGCTGACCGGAATGATTCGGGCCAACCGTCCGGGGCGCGCCCTGCTGGGCCTGTCCAAACTCCTGGTCGGCGCCTTCGCCACGGCCGCGTTCGCGCTCACCACCAACACCATCTGGGAGATGGGGGACGCGCTCGGCGGACTCCGCC
>NZ_JBSFGJ010000356.1:0-9679 GCF_053596515.1 Nonomuraea sp. NPDC001684 | reverse complement strand
CAACGAGCCGGAGCAACCTCGGAAGCCGAGAGGCACAGCGAGCCGGAGCAACCTCGGAAGCCGAGAGGCACAGCGAGCCGGAGCGACCTGGGAACAGTGCGCTCACGGGGAGGGGCGTACGGCGGTACGACGGCGACCGGGGAGGCACGAGCCGAGGCACGAGCCGTGCGCGATGTCGCGCAGCTGCGGATCCACGGAGAGCACGGCCTTCTCGGTGACGGCGGCGGCGCCGATGGTCTTGCCGCGGCCGCGGCGTATTCGTGCCCTTGATGCCGCGATCACGGGCTGGGACGATCGAGGCGATGGACGACGCCGAACGTCTCGCGCTGACCGTGTTATGCGGCGAGTTGCCTGAGTTGCGTGCCGAATGTGCGCGCCAGTCCGAGCGCCATCAGCGGCTGCTCGGAGCCATCGAGGCCGCGGCCCGCGTGCGGCGGCCGATCATTCCCATGCTGGGGCAGTTGCTCGGGGGCGACGGATCCGGCGCCCTGCGCGCCCTCGGCAGCGCCCTGCCGGGCACCGGTCCCGGCAGGGCGCACGAGGAGGAGTTCGGCTGCCCGGACGGCGCGTGTGACCGGGTGGAGGTTCCCCTGCCCGGCGGGCCGATCCCGGTGTGCCGGGTGACCTTCGCGCCGATGCGGCCCAGGTAGCGGCCGTGGGTGATTTCTTCGCCGAGCTGGCCAAGAAGCTCGCCGAGCGATGGGTTTCGCTGCTGCTGCTTCCCGGAGTGTTGTTCCTCGCCGTCGCGGCGCTCGGCGTCCGGCTCGGGCACCCCCACGCCCTCGACGTGGATCTGGCGGCGAGGGAGGTGATCCGGTTCTCGGAGTGGTTCGCCCGGCGGCCTGCGGGGGGTCAGGTGGGACTGCTGGTCGCTGTGCTGGTGGCGACCGGCGGGGCCGGGCTGCTGGTGCAGGCGATGGCCGGGGTGACGCGTACGTTGTGGCTGGGTCAGTGGCCATGGCCGTTCGGCCGGCTGCGGAACACGCTCGTACGGCGAAGGCGCGACCGCTGGCATGCGCTGCTGAATCGACGCCGCACGCTCACCCGCGCTCACCCTGCCCCGACCAGGACTCCTGAGCAGCAGGAGCGGATCGATCAGGCGGCGGCCGAGGTCAATCGGATGGCCCTGGCCGAGCCGGGGCGGCCGACCTGGCTGGGGGACCGGATCCACGGTGCGGAGGCGGTCGCACGGGATCGCTACGGCCTCGATCTGCCCTTCGTCTGGCCGAGGTTGTGGGTGGTGCTGCCCGAGGCCGCGCGTGCCGATCTCGTGAACGCCGGCACCGCGCTGGCCACGGCGGTCGCCGTCGCCAGCTGGTCATGGCCGCTGGTCGCCCTCGCCTTCGTGTGGTGGCCCGCCGCCCTGATCGCGATCGTGGTCGGCGCCGCCGGATGGGCACGCGCCCGCGGCGCCGTGGCCGAGCTGGCGTTGCTCGTCGAGTCCGTCGTGGACCTGCACGGCCGTACGCTCGCGACGGCACTGGGCGTGGCCGACGAAGGCCATGCCGGGCCGCTCACCGTCGAGGAGGGCAGCCGGGTCACCGCTGTGGCACGGAAAGGACGCTGAGGTGGGAATCTCTGGTGTGCCGCAGGGCTTCCGGCTCTACCTGATCGCCCGCCGGATCCGCCGCCGCCTCGCGGCCTACGAACGTACCGGTGACGCGCGGACCGTGCTCGACGAGGACGCTCTCACGGACGCCTTACGGCTGTGGCACGGCGCGGTGCGGCGGAAGCCCTCGGACATGACCGGCTCGGAGCGGCAACGACTGCTCAAGGCACATATCGCCATCGGATGGTTCTTTCACGCCCGCTGGGTCGCCACCCGGTCGAACTTCGAGCTGTCCCAGGCCGCCTTCCACCTGACACCGGTCGCGCACATCCCCCGCGTGGTCCCCGAACTGCTACGGCCGCTGATCGGGCCCGACGCCGCCCCCGAGGTCCAGGCCGGTACGGCGATGGCCATGCTCGCCGAGGCGCACACCACGTCCGAACCGTCGTACCTGACCGTCGTCATCACGCTGCTCTCCCAGGCGGCGGCCGGGACGCCGTCCGGCAGCCCGGAGCTGCCGCTGCTGCTCATGAACCTCGGCGTCGCCTTCCGCCACCGCTACCAGCGTCACGGTGATCCAACCGATCTCGACGCCGCGACCCTGGCCACGGAGGAGGCGCTGGGCCTGGTGAGCGAGTCGAGCGCCGAGTGGTTCGCGGCGGCCGCCAATCTTGTCGCGGTCTATCAGCAGCGATACGAGCTGCGTGGCGATGTGGCGGATCTGGACGAGGCGATCCGGCTGGGGGATCAAGTCGTGGACACCGCGCCGGGTGATCATCCGCTGCTGCTGGTCGCGGTCTCGTATCTTGGCATCGGGTACCAGCTGCGGTACCTGAGGGACGGCGGGCTGCCCGACCTGCTCCGGGCGATCACGCTGAGCGAGGTGTCGGTCGAGGCCACCCCGCCGGACGACCCGGACCGGCCGGGACGGTTGAACAACCTCAGCATCGCGTTGCTCCAGCATTACCAGCGCGGGGGTGGAGTGGCGAATCTCGACCGGGCCATCGAGCTGTCGGAGGAGAGCCTGGCGTCGGTGCCCGGCGATCATCCCGAGCGGGTGATCTACCTCAGGCAGCTCGCCGCCGTTCTGGCTCGGCGGCACGAGCACGGCGGGGATCCGGTGACCCTGGATCGCGCGATCGAGGCCGGTGAACAGGGGCTCGCGCTGGCGTCCGGCGGCGCGCTGGCGTCCGGCGGCGGCGCGCTCGCGTCCGGGGGCGGCGCGCTCGCGTCCGGGGGCGCCGACCTGGCCGCCGGTGCCCCCCTGGCCGGTGCTGCGGACCTGGCCAAGCAGCTGGCGGACCTCGCCCATGGCTACTTGTGGCGGTACGAGCGCGACGGCGACGCCGCAGACCTGGCACGCGCGGCGGAACTCGCCCGGAGCGCCCTCCCGTTGCTGCCGGACGGCCACCCCGCCACCGCCGGGATCATCTCCGTGACCACCGACATCCACTCGGCACACCGCGCCGCTGGTTCCCCCTCGGTGACGATCGACGAGCTGCGGCGCCTCGCCGGGCTGGCCCGCGGCGCCGTCCGCTCGGTGCCCAGCCACAGCGTCCGCGCCTTCACCCAGCTGGCCACACTGGCTGTCGACCTCGGTGACCCGTCGCTCGCCGCCGACCTGTACGACGCGGCGGTCGCGCTGCTGCCCGCCGCGGTGTCCAGGCGCAACTCCCGCGTGGATCAGGAACAACGGGTCGCCGAGTACACGCACCTGGTGGGCGAGGCCGTCGCCGCCCATCTGGCCGCGGGCGATCCGGCGGGCGCCGTCGCCGTGGCGGAACAGGGCAGAGGCATCCTGCTGGCCGAAGAGGCCGACCTGCACGCCGACCTCACCGAACTGGAGGCACGCGACCCCGGGCTCGCCGCGCGCTTCCGGGACGTACGCGACAGGCTTCGCGCCACGTCACAGGTCCATCCAGGCGGCTTGATGGTGATCACCACCGATCTGGTCAACGACCGCACGCGGCTATGGGCGGAGTACGACGACCTGGTCAAGGAGATCCGGCGTGGGGCACCGCGCTTCCTCGGCCGTCCGGACCTGGCCGAACTGCGCGCCGCCACGGAGGGCGGCGCGGTGGTGCTGGTCAACTCGGCACGCACCCGTAGCGATGCGATCATCATCACGACCGGGGACATCACCCCGGTCGCGCTGCCCGGCCTTTCCTGGGACGACGTGGCGGAGCACGTGGCCGAACTGGTCATCTCCATCCGGGCATCTGCGAACGGAACGCTGACCGGCGCGCTGCGCATGCAGAGGGTGGTCAAGGAGACCCTGGAGTGGCTGTCGGCCACGATCGCCGGGCCCATCGCAGCCGCCCTGTCCGCAGTGGACCGGGTCTGGTGGCTGCCCATCGGCATGCTCGGCGTCCTCCCCCTGCACACGGCCCTTCCCGAACCTGTGGTGTCCTCCTACGCGCCGACGCTTCGCGCGCTCGCCCGGGCCAGGTCGCGGGCGCCGGCCACAGTACGCCGCCAGCTCACCGTCGCGGTCGGCAGCGCGCCCGCGCTGCCTGCTCTCACCTCCACGGCCGAGGAGGCGGAGGCCCTGCACCAGCACCACCCCGGGGTCCTTCTCGTGGACGAGCACGCCACGACCGACCGGGTACTCGCCGAGTTGCCCGGCCGCACCTGGGCCCATTTCGCCTGCCACGCGGCCACCGACCTGGAGAAGCCGTCGCTGGGCGGCCTCGTCCTGCACGATGACCTGCTGCCCGTCGGTGCGATCGCCGCACTGCCCCTGGACCAGGCGGAACTGGCTTACCTGTCGGCCTGCTCGACCGCTTTCAGCGGGATCTTCCACGCCAACGAGTCGATCCATCTCGCGTCCGTGTTTCAGATGATCGGCTTCCGCCATGTCGTCGGCAGTCTGTGGCCCCTCGACGACGCGACGGCCGCGGCGGTTGCCCGCGAGTTCTACCGCGGCCTGCCCGGACCGGACGCTGACGACGCCGCCCGCGTGCTGCACCGCGTCATGCGCGACCTACGCCGTACCCACCCGGACAGACCTGATCTTTGGGCGGCACTCGTCCACCACGGCCCCTGACACCCCATGCCGGCGAGCCCTGACCTCATGGCATGCGCCTGGCCCTTTTGGCTCAGGACGAGGCCCTTGGCCTTACGGCGCAGCTTCCCTTCGCGGTCGAGAGAGTGTGGCCGCGGGGCCGTGTTCACCATGGAGCCGCAGCTTGTGGAGTGGCCGTGGGCGGCCGACATGCGACGGTGTCACCATGGGGGCTGGAGACGATCGATTCTTGGAGGGAGGAGGCGTGGGGGCTGGCCCGGGGCGCAGGGTTCCGGGCGGTCGGCCGCGCGTGCCCCATGGATCCCCTTGAGCTCTTCCATCAGGTGGCCGCCACCGTGCCCGCCTACCGTTCGTTCCTGGCCGAGCACGGTGTCGAGCCGGCGAGCGTCACCGATCTGGAGCGCTTCAGCCGGCTGCCGATGACGTCCAAGGACACCTACATCCGCCGTCACCCGCTCCCCGACCTCTGCCGGGACGGCGTGATCGGGGACATGATCGCCGTGTCCTCGGGCTCGACGGGGACGCCGTCGTTCTGGCCGCGCTCGGTGGCGGACGAGCGGGTGATCGCGTCCCGCTTCGAGGAGGTCTTCCGGGACTCCTTCGGGGCCCGCGAACGCCGTACGCTGGCCGTGGTCTGTTTCGCCCTGGGCACCTGGGTGGGCGGCCTGTTCACCATCGAGTGCTGTCGTCACCTGGCCGAACGCGGCTACCCGATCACCGTCGTCGCGCCGGGCACCGACCGCAGGGAGATCGCCCGGGTGCTGCCGGAGCTGGCGCCGCACTTCGACCAGGTGGTCCTGCTGGGCTATCCGCCGTTCCTGAAGAACGTCATCGACACCGAGCCGCTCCCCTGGGCCGACTGGAACGTCAAGCTGGTCACGGCGGGCGAGGTGTTCAGCGAGGAGTGGCGCACGCTGGTGGCCGAGCGGGCCGGGATCGCCGACCCGGTGCGCGGGATCGCCTCGCTGTACGGCACCGCGGACGCCGGGGTGCTCGGCAACGAGACGCCGCTCTCGGTCGAGCTGCGCCGGTTCCTGTCCGGCCGCCCGGACACGGCCAGGGAGCTGTTCGGGGAGTCCCGGCTGCCGACCCTGGTGCAGTACGACCCGCGGGTGCGCTTCTTCGAGGAGCACGAGGGCACGCTGCTGTTCTCCGGCGACAACGGCGTGCCGCTGATCCGGTACCACATCGCCGACGAGGGCGGCGTGATCCCGTACGAGCGCATGCTGGAGTTCGCCGAGCGGCACGGTTTCCGGTCGGACGTCGCCGGCCCGCGACATCCGTTCGTCTACGTGTTCGGCCGGAGCCATTTCACGCTGTCGTACTACGGCGCGAACGTCTACCCGGAGAACATCGCGGTGGGGCTGGAGCAGCCGGAGGTCAGCGGGTCGGTGACGGGCAAGTTCGTGATGGAGGCGGCCGAGGACGCCGACCACGACCGGCACCTGACGGTCACGGTGGAGCTGATGCCCGGCGAGAAGCCTGCCGACGAGGTCGCCCAGGCGGTGGGCGCCTCGATCCTGGCTCAGCTGCTGCGGCTGAACAGCGAGTTCGCGAACTATGTGCCGGTGGCGCAGCAGATGCCGTTCATCCGGTTGCGCGAGGCCGGGGACCCCGAGTACTTCCCGCCCGGAGCCAAGCACCGGTACACCCGCTGAGGAGGGTTCAGGCCCGAGTACGCCCGTTCAGGCTCCGGCGGAGTCCGCGTCGAGGGTGCGGCGGACGACGACGAGCGCCACGTCGTCCTCGCGCGCCCCGAACGCCGCCAGCATGCGCTCGGCGAACTCCTCCAGGTCGTCCTCGACGGTCTCGGCGAGCTGCCTGGCCTTCTCCATGCTGTCGTCGAGCAGGATGTGCCGGTCCTCCAGCAGGCCGTCGGTGAACAGCATCATCGTGCCGCCGGGCGGCAGCTTGAGCCGGTCCACCTGGTACCGCTCGGGCACCGCGCCGAGCAGCAGGTTGCCCAGCGTGTGGTACGAGCTGCCGGGCCCGGCGAACAGCGGTGGCATGTGCCCGGCGTTGGCCAGCTCGATCTCGCCGGTGGCCGGGTCGATGAGCATCAGGCACACGGTGGCGGTCAGGCCCCGGTGGTAGCGCCGCATCATCTGGTTGAGCAGGTCGAGGGAGGCGCTCAGGTCGACCTGGGCGATGAGCGAGGCGCGCAGGGCGTGGCGCACCTCGGCCATGACGGTCGCGGCGTGCAGGGAGTGGCCCTCCACGTCGCCGACGGCGATCAGCACGCGTCCGTCGACCTGCAGCACCTCGTAGAAGTCGCCGCCGACCTCGACGTTGTCCACGGCGGGCTGGTAGCGCAGCGCGACCTGCAGGCCCGGCACCTCGGGGATGCGGCTGGGCAGCAGGCTGCGCTGCAGGGTCAGCGCGATGTCGTGCTCCTCGGTGTAGGCGCGCAGCGCGCCCAGCGCCAGGGCCAGCTCCTGGCCGAGCTGGCGCAGCAGGTTCACCTCGTCGGCGTCGAGCGGCGAGACGGCCTCGACGCCCAGGTAGACCGGCGACGGGGAGTTCTTGGTGCGGCAGAGCACGCCGGTGGTGGAGTCCTCGGCGCGCACGTCGGGCAGCAGGCCCTCCCATTCGCTGGTGGCCAGGGTGAACACCCGGGCCCTGGCGGCGTCCTTCAGCGTCCGCTCGGACAGGCGTTCCAGCACGTCGGGGGCGGCGGGCTGGACACTGGCCGGCTCGCCGGGACGGGCGCGGAAGCGCCGGACCCGCCCGTCGGGCAGCATGGCGAGCGTGCCGCTGTAGCGGCCGAGCACCTCGGCGGTGCCCTCGACGGCCACGGTCAGCAGCTCGTCGAACGTCTCGGCCTCGTTCATCCGCAACGTCACCTCGGCGAGCTTGGCCAGGCGCTCGGCCATCAGCTCGGCCCGCCAGCGCGCCCGGTAGTAGCGCAGCATGGCCTCGACGGTCGCGGCGAACTCGGTGGGCTCGATGGGCTCGCTCAGGTAGGCGTCGGCGCCGCGTTCCAGCCCCTCGGTGCGGTCGGCGGGGGTGATCGCGTTGGCCGACACCTGGATGACGGGGATGGAGGCGGTGGCCGGGTTGGCCTTGATCAGCTCGCAGACCTCGTAGCCGTTGATGTCGGGCAGTCGGACGTCGAGGACGACCAGGTCGACCTGGTTGGCGGCGAGCAGGGCGAGGGCCTCCTCGCCGCCCCTGGCCTCCAGGACCTGGTGGCCCGACCGTCGTAGCCAGCTCGACAGGATGTAGCGCTTGGTGGGGGTGTCGTCCACCACCAGCACGCGTGCGGACTCAGACATTCTGGTCCTCTCCAGCACCGCCGTTCTCGCCCTGGCGGGCGCTGCGGATGGCCTGCAGGAGTTGTTCCCTGCGCAGCCCGTGCTTGGACAGTACCGGCCGGTTGCCGGGAGCGTGTTGCGGAGCGATGGTCACGATGACCACCGGGATGTCGCTCAGCCGCTCGTCCTCGGCCATCTGGTGCAGCAGCACGTGGCCGTCCACGCGGGGCATGAGCAGGTCGACCAGGATGACGTCGGGCGGGGAGGCGGCCATGACCTCCAGCGCGGCGGCGCCGTCGGCGGCCTCGTCCACGTGCACGGTGAAGCCGTAGAGCATGCGGCGGGCGGTGGCGCGGAAGACCTCGTCGTCGTCGGCGATCAGCACGCGCTGGACCTCGGGCGTGCCGCTCTGGTGCGGCAGCCGCAGGGTGGCGGTGGTGCCCTCGCCCGGGGTGCTGGTGAGATCCAGCGTGCCGCCCAGGGCCTCGGCGAGCCTGCGCGCGTACGGCAGGCCGAGGCCGGTGCCCTTGGCCCTGACCTGGAGCGAGCCGGGAACCTGGTAGAAGTCCTCGAACACGCGCGTCAAGTGTTCCTCCGAGATGCCGATGCCGGTGTCCGTGACCGTGATGACGATCTCGCCCTTGGCTTCGTCGGCATGCGCGGCCAGCACTACCTGCCCGCTTTGAGTGAATTTGAGCGCGTTCGAGAGCAAGTTGCGCAGAATTCTGATCAGCATGCTCTCGTCGGCGTACAGCTCGGTGGCCTCCGGCGTGATCTCGTGGCTCAGCGTCACGCCGGCGCGCTCGCTCGTCGGCCGCATCGTGACGTGCAACTGCCCGGCCATCCGCGCCAGGTTGACCAGCGTGGGCTGCGGGTCCAGGCGGCCGGACTCGGCCTTGGCCATGTCGAGCAGCTCGCTGACGAGTTCGAGCAGCGTCTGCGCCGAGTCGCCGATCAGCCCGATCTGGTGGGCCTGCTCCTCGGTCAGCGGCTCGCCGCCCTGGCCGGTCAGCAGCCGGACCAGGCCGATGACGGAGTTCAGCGGGGTGCGCAGCTCGTGGCTGACGGTGGCCCAGAACCGGTTGCGCGCGTCGATGGTCTCGCGGAGCTGGGCGGACTTCTCGTCCAGCTCGGCGTACAGGGCGACGACTCCCCTGTTGGTCTCCTCCAGCTCGGCCGAGAGCTGGTTGTACATGGCCAGCACGCCGGTGTTGGTCTCCTGCAGCTCGGAGTTGAGCCGCAGCACGTCCTCCAGGGTCTCGGCCAGCTCCCTGTTCTGCTCGCGCAGCTCCTCCAGCGCGCTGATCGGCGCCAGCCTGGCGAGGTCGGCGCGGACGGCCTCCAACGGGAGGGCGGTCACCCGCGGCCGCAGCCGCTTGGTGAGCGTGACGTGGCCGTCGCCGAGGGCGATGTCGTCGACGAGCCGGCCGGCCAGCGTCACGCCTTCGGAGCGGTCCAAACCGGATGGCCTGGTGTGGTGGATGGTGATCGCGAGCACGTCGCGGCCGAGGGTGATCACGGCGGCGGCGCCCTTGCCGAAGGCCTCCCTGCCCACCTCGCTGAGGGCGGTGGCGACCCTGATCTGGTCCTGGGACTCCAGCCCGACCAGCTCGGCCGCGGCCCGGCCGAGACGGCGCAGGACGAAGACGTCCTGGTCGGTGTCGAGCCTGACCCTGATGAGCTCAGTCGCCGCCATTGCCGGGCCTCACCGTCACCACGCAGGCGTCGTCACGCCTGCTGCCCGCCTCGCGCAGCAGGCCCGCGGCGATGACCGCGGGGGTGCGCGCGAACAGCCCCGGCACGTTCCCGGGGTCCCATCGGTCGGTCAGGCCGTCGGAGTGCATCACGACG
>NZ_JBSFGJ010000355.1:0-9679 GCF_053596515.1 Nonomuraea sp. NPDC001684 | reverse complement strand
CAAACACCCGCCGCCCCCGCGGCTTATGGTCCCCCCAAGGGAGCCTCACGGGAGGACGCGCGACGTGGACCCGGCGGACGTCGACAGGCACGTCACCGACATCTGGAACACCGTGCTCGGCGTCGGCCCGGACGAGGCCGGCGCCACCTTCGGCGAGCTCGGCGGCACGGCGCTCGCCGCGCTGCGGATGGCCGCCCGGATCGAGGACCGGCTCGGGGTGGCCGTCGAACCGGCCGTCCTGCTGTGCGAGGGGACGCTCGACGCGCTGCTCGGCCAGGTCAGGGCCAGGGCATCCTCGGAGATGTAGCCGCCGCGGCGCCGTTGCGACAATCACCAGCAGACCTTGAGGAGGGACGGCCCATGACCGGCGGACTCAGCCTCGCCGAGCTTCGCGAGAAGGTCGGCGACATCTGGAACGAGGTGCTCGACGTGCCCGAGGGGCTGGAGGCGGCGACGTTCTCCGACCTGGAGGGGGAGTTCGCGGCCGCGGCGCGGCTGGTCGGGCGGATCAAGGAGGAGCTGGGCATCGCCATCGACGTCGGCGACGTCTTCGACGCGGACCCGAACCTGGAGGCGCTGGTCGAACGCGTCGCCCTGGACGCGCACGTGCCGATGGCGGTGTAGCCTCCGCGATCTCACCCGGGTTCCCTCGGGGGCCCGGGTTTCCGCGTGCTCCAAGAAGGGTTCAGGCGGGGAGCGGGCCGAGGTGGTCGGCGTCGGCGGGGAGGGCGGCGTCCTCCAGGGCGCGCGCGCAGCCGCACGTACGGGTGCGCGGCAGCCGGGACACGGTCGCCAGCACCAGCGCCCGCAGCCGGTCCAGCCCCTCGTGGAAGATCGTGAACAGCTCGTCGCGCCGCGCGCCGGAGCCCACGCCGAGCCCGGCGTCCAGGTCCGTCACCAGCGCGACCGGCACGTAGCACAGGGCCAGCTCGCGGGCGAGCGCCGCCTCCGGGCAGGCCGTCATGTCGAGCAGCGACCACCCCTGCGCGGCGTACCACTGCGCCTCGGCCCGGCTGGCCAGGCGCGGGCCCTCGACCACCACCGTCGTCCCGCCGTCCACGCAGTCCTGGCCGGTCGCCGCCGCGGCGTCGAGCACCGTCTCGCGGCCCACCGGGCAGTACGGGTCGGCGAACGGCACGTGCACCGCCGCGTCGTCGAAGTACGTCCGGACGCGCCCGCAGGTCCGGTCCACGAGCTGGTCGGGTACCACCATCACGCCCGGCCCCAGCTCGGGCCGGAGCGAGCCGACCGCGCACGGCGCGATGATCTGGCGCACGCCCACCGAGTGCAGCGCCCACAGGTTGGCCCGGTAGTTGATCCGGTGCGGCGGCCGGCGGTGGTCGCGCCCGTGCCGGGGCAGGAAGGCGACCGTGCGGCCGCGCACCCGGGCCAGCGAGAGCGGCGCCGACGGCTCGCCGTACGGGGTGGTGAGCGCGACCTCCCGGGCTCCGTCGGCGACCGAGGAGAACCCGCTCCCGCCGATGATCCCGATCTCCGCGCCGATTCCGTTCATGATCAGCCTTTCGTCGCCGGTGCGGCCGGGACCCGGCGTAGGTGATCCGCCCGGCGGGAAGAGCCGTCCGGGCATCAGGAGCATCGTGGCCTCCCGGCGCGTCCGGGGCATCTCCTGGATTGCCCGACCGGTCCCGACGCCGCACAGCGAAAGAACCCGCCACGCCCGGCCGTGGTTATTCTCGGAAGCGAACCTCCGTCGCGCAGGTCATCGGAGAAGAATGCTCGACGCGAAATCTTGGATGATCTGTGTCCGGGAAATTCGAGTTTTCCCGCCGCCGAGATGTGGAGCAATTCCATGCCCAAAGTGATTCGCGTGCCGAGGCCGAAGAAACCGCGTACCCCCGTGACCGCACTCGACCTGCGCACCCCCGCCGGGCGCCGGCTGCCCTACTAGGAGGCCCCGGTGTCACGTCGTTTGTTCACCTCAGAATCGGTCACCGAAGGCCACCCCGACAAGATCGCCGACCGGATCAGCGACGGCATCCTGGACGCCCTGCTGGCCAAGGACCCGGGCAGCCGGGTCGCGGTCGAGACGCTGATCACCACGGGCATGGTGCACGTCGCGGGCGAGGTCACCACGCAGACGTACGTGGACATCCCCGGCCTGGTCAGGGAGACGATCCTGCAGATCGGCTACGACGCCTCCCAGAAGGGCTTCGACGGCGCCTCCTGCGGCGTGTCGGTGTCGATCGGCACCCAGTCGCCCGACATCGCCCGCGGCGTGGACGACGCCTACGAGCACCGCGGCGCGGCCGCCGCCGACGAGCTGGACCGGCAGGGCGCCGGCGACCAGGGCCTGATGTTCGGCTACGCGTGCGAGGAGACGCCCGAGCTGATGCCGTTGCCGATCATGCTGGCCCACCGGCTGGCCCGGCGGCTGGCGGAGGTTCGCAGGTCCGGGACGGTGCCGTACCTGCGGCCGGACGGCAAGACGCAGGTCACCGTCGAGTACGAGGGCGACCGGCCGGTCCGCCTGGACACCGTCGTGCTGTCCACCCAGCACGCCGCGCACGTCGACCTGGCCGACATGCTGACCCCCGACGTCACGCGCGAGGTCGTCGAGCCGGTGCTGGCCGAGGCGGGGATCGACACCACGGGCCACCGGCTGCTGGTCAACCCGACGGGCCGGTTCGAGGTCGGCGGCCCGATGGGCGACGCGGGCCTGACCGGACGCAAGATCATCATCGACACGTACGGCGGCATGGCCCGGCACGGCGGCGGCGCGTTCTCCGGCAAGGACCCCTCCAAGGTGGACCGGTCGGGCGCCTACGCCATGCGCTGGGTGGCCAAGAACGTGGTGGCCGCGGGGCTGGCCGGGCGCTGCGAGGTGCAGGTGGCGTACGCGATCGGCAAGGCGCGGCCGGTGGGCCTGTTCGTGGAGTGCTTCGGCACCGAACGGGTGCCCAGGGAGCGCGTCCACGACGCCGTGCGCGAGGTGTTCGACCTGCGCCCGGCCGCGATCATCCGGGACCTGGACCTGCTGCGTCCCATCTACGCGGGCACCTCCGCCTACGGGCATTTCGGCCGCGACGAGTTCACCTGGGAGCGGGTGAACCGGACGGAGGAACTGCGGGCGGCGGCCGGACTCTGACCATGGGCCCGGTATACACTCCGGAAAAAAGAAAATGGCTGGAAACGGCGGCGGGAAGTCAGCTTCCTGCCGCCGTTCCGCATTTCGAGGGACGCCGTGGCGGCACATCATGGAAACAGCCTCAAAAAGCTGCGAGAAATTCGGAGGTCGCCGTGCCGGTCGTTTCAGAGATCGAGCCCTACCCGATGCCGGACGCCGCCGAGCTGCCGCCCGCCGCGGTCGCCTGGACGCCCGACCCGCGCCGGGCCGTCCTGCTGCTGGTCGACCTGCAGCACGCCTGCCTCGACCTCTTCCCGCCCGGCGAGGCGCCGCTCACCGACCTGGTGCGCAACGTGACGGCGCTGCGCGAGCTGTGCGCGCGCCTCGGCGTGCCCGTCGCCTACGCGGCGCAGCCGGGCCTGCTGACCGGCGAGCAGCAGGGGCTGGCCAAGGACTTCTGGCGGCGCAGCGACCGGCTGGAGCCCGCCCGGCGCGGCTTCCCCGAGCCGATGGCGCCGGGACCGGGCGACTGGGTCTTCACCCGGCGGCGCTACAGCGCCTTCCACGAGACCACCCTGCTGTGGTGGCTGCGCGAGTCGGGACGCGACCAGCTCCTCATCGCCGGCGTCTACGCCCACATCGGCGTCCTGACCACCGCGCTCGACGCCTTCACCCACGACATCCAGCCGTACGTGGTGGCCGACGCCGTCGCCGACCTCACCGCAGCCGACCACCGGCAGGCGCTCGGCTACGTCGCCGGCCGCTGCGGCGTCACCCTGACGACCAAGCAACTGCTCGCCGGACTGCCGCGCAATTTGTGAGTTGTCAGGCGCGGGATCGCAGCGGACACTGAATTCGCGATCTCCCGGAGCAGGCGCAACCGAAGGGGACCGAAGACCATTCGCCGGCGACCTCGCCGTGCCGGGACGACGCGTGACCGACGATCCCGGAAGCCGAGGTTCCCCGCATGGCCACCCACACGGTGTCGACGTCCGGCGGCCTGTTGAGCGCGCTCAACACCCGCTACCACAAGCCCGCCCTCACCCTCTACCTCGTCGTCGTGCTCGCCCACTGGGCCGAGCACGTCGCCCAGGCCATCCAGGTCTACGTGCTGGGCTGGCCGCTGAAGGAGGCGCGCGGCGTCCTCGGCCTGCCCTTCCCCTGGCTGGTCAGCTCCGAGTGGATGCACTACGGCTACGCGCTGCTGATGCTCATCGGCCTGCTGATGCTGCGCTCCGGCTTCACCGGCAGGTCCCGTACGTGGTGGAACATCTCCCTGGGCATCCAGGTCTGGCACCACCTGGAGCACCTGCTGCTGCTCCTGCAGGCGCTCACCGGGAACAACCTGGCGGGCCGTCCGGTGCCGACGAGCATCATCCAGCTCCTCGTCCCGCGCATGGAGCTGCACCTGTTCTACAACGGGCTGGTCTTCGTGCCCATGGTGGTGGCCATGCTCCTGCACCGCAGCCCCCGTCCGGCCGAGCGGGCCGACATGCGCTGCGCCTGCGCGGTGTCGCCCGCGTGATGGCGCGCTCCGGGCGCCGCGGGGTCTCCCCGGCCTTCTCCTTCGCGCTCAGCCTGGTGGCGGGCTTCCTGCTGTTCCTGACCGTGCCGAACCTCGGCACGGTCGTCCGCGCCGCCCGCGCCGACGGCGTGCCCGGGGTTTTCGTGCCGCGAACGCTGGCGTGCATCACGCATCCGGGGCACGAGTCCTGCGTCTGGACGGGCGACTTCCGCTCCGACGACGGGACCACCGGCCGGACGGGCGTCGAGATGTACGGCAGCGACCGCTACACCCACCGGGCCGGGCAGCCGGTCCGCGCGGTGGACATCGGCTCCGGCGGCCGCGTCTACGGGCCGGGCGGGTCGAACGAGTGGGTCTTCAGCGCCCTGCTCCTGGCCGTGGCGCTGGGCCTGCTGTGGTTCCTGCACGCCGGTTCGCTGCGGCGGCTGCTTCCCGCGTCCACGCGGCCCGGGCCGGCACCGGGCCCGGAGGCCGCCGGCCGCTCAATGGCGGCCGGCGACGGCGTCGGACAGCAGAGCGCTGAGCGGGCCGGGCGCTGAGACCATCGGCCAGCAGCCGGTGTCCAGGGTGTGGAAGTCCCAGGACGGCGCCGCGCGCAGCGCGGACACGTCGGGCGACAGGCTGCCCTGGAAGTGGTCCAGGTCGCACACCACGTAGCTGGCCCGCTGCCGCTCCAGCGGCGTGCTGAGCACGGCGGCCTCGGCCACGGCCCGGCCGGGGTGGCCGACGAACCGGGCGGCCAGCCAGCGCGCCTGCGCCGCCGTGAGGCCCTGTCCCTCGGCCACCAGGGTGTGGTCGGGGGCGGGCCAGCGGCCCCCGCCCGACTCGATCAGGCGCAGCTCCTGCTCCCGCTGCCGGTCGGGGAAGGCGTGCAGCATCGAACGGCCGTCGTGCGGCAGGAACGCCTCGACGTAGACGGTGTGGGCGACGCGGCCCGGCGCCCGGTCGGCGACCTGACCGGCCACCAGCCCCGAGTAGCTGTGCCCGACGAGCACGACGTCGCGCAGCCCCTCGTTCTTCAGCAGGGTCAGCACCTCGTCCACGTGCGTCTGGAGGCCGACGCCGGCGACGTCGTCGCGCGGCCCGGACAGGCCGCGCAGGGTGACGGCGCGGGCGTCGTGCCCGAGCAGGCGCAGCCGCCGGACGACGGGCTCCCAGATCCACGCGCCCGACCAGGAGCCCGGCAGGAGGAGGAAGGTCCTTCGCATCTGGATCGTCCTCCTCCTCACGCGACGCCGGCCAGCGGCCCCGGCAGGGGGCCCCGTGCGAAGTCTGCCCGCGCGGCGGGCAGGTGGAACTCCACCGCCTCGACCGGGCGGCCGGTGATCACCGCGACCGCGGCGACGTAGCCGCGGCCCGGCGACAGGACGCGGAACCGCAGGCTCTCCGGCGGGATGTCCAGTGGCCAGCTCAGCAGGGCCGGGTCGTCGGCCGGCCCGCTGACCGCCACCTCCGTCGGAGGCACCCGCAGGCCGTGCCCGGTGGCCTTGAGCGCCGCCTCCTTGCGCACCCAGACCTTCGCGAACGCCTCGTACCTGTCCTCCTGGGGGAACGCCTCCAGGACGGCCAGCTCGGCCTCGGTGAGCGCGCAGCGGGCCAGGTCGTCCACCGGGTCGGCGGGCACGGCCTCCACGTCCACCCCGAGCGGCCCCTCGGTCGTCACGGCCACCGCGACCCGGTCCTCGGAGTGCGAGACCGACACGTGCAGCGGGAAGCCGGGCGCCCGGACCTGCGGCTTGCCGTGGTACCGGGTGCAGTCGGGGCACGACCGGTCCACCACGACGTCCTCGGGACGGACGCCGAGCTGCACGGCGCTCGCGGTGCGCAGCAGCCACGAGCCGGTCAGGAAGCGCCTGCGGTCGGGCTCGCGGCGGAACCGCGCGGCCCGTTCGAGCTCGGGCTCGCTGAGCACCGACAGCAGGGTCCCCTCCGGATGGTCGCGCGGGCCGGCCCACCAGACCTGGCACTCTCCTGGCGCCACCACAGATGCGATCACTGGTCTTCCTCCCTTGCGGCTGTGCTGCTGTGGGACAGGACGCGGCAGGCCACCAGCTCCCACCGGTCCACCTCGGGGTTGGCGAGGGTCTGCGTCACCTCGGCGCGCACCTGCGCGCTGGTCAGGGGCTCGTCCACGCGCATCCGGATGACGATGTCCCCGCCGGCCTGGGTGAGGTCCTTGTGCCAGTGGCCCGGCAGGAGCGCCATGATGCGGATCCCGTCGATCGGGGAGCCGAGGATCGGCATCCCGCGCACCTGGCGCATCGTCACCTGGATCAGCATGGCTTCCTCGTCGCCGTGCGGCGTGAAGGGGCGAACATGGGGTCTCATCTCCATCTCGTCTGCCGGAGGTCTGTCTCTCGTACCTCCACTGTGGGATCCGGGAAGGGCGCGATCCAGGGATGGGGACGTCAGGAAGCTGCAGGCCGCCGCCGCATGCTGTCACCGGGCCCGCCCGGCCCTGGTCCCTGGTCCTAGGCCCAAGGTCCCGGGCCACGCTGACCGGACGGCCGATCCCGCGGGCCGCGGCGGACGGCATAGTCGTCCCGGAGACGACGCGGAGCACCTGGGGAGGGGCGATGACCGGACCGGACGGCCCGAGCCCGGGCGCCGCCCACCCCAGTGCCCTCAGGGGGTGTGCCAACAAATGTCCGCCGGTTCCGGTGCAGCCATGACAGGCCACCGGACCCCGTACGGACGAAAGGCACATCCATGTCCATCACCCGCTCCCCGGACCGCATCCGGCGGCCGGGATGGAGCCTCGCGCTGCTCGCGCTGGGGCATCTGATCATCAGTCTCGACTTCACCATCATCTACGTGGCCCTGCCGGACATCGCGTCCGACGTCGGCTTCACCGCGCACACCCTGCAATGGGTGGTCACCGCGTACGCCGTCCTGTACGGAGGCTTCCTGCTGTTCGGCGGACGCCTGTCCGACCTGGCCGGACGCCGGCGGATGTTCGTGCTCGGCATGGCGCTGTACGGCGTGGCCTCCGTGCTGGGCGGCCTGGCCACGGCGCCGGCGGTGCTGCTCGCCGCGCGCGCCGTCCAGGGCCTGGCCGGCGCGGTGCTGTTCCCCGCGGTGCTGGCCCTGGTCAACACCGCCTTCGCCGAGGGCAGGGAGCGCAACCGCGCGCTGACCGTCTGGGCCATGGCGGGCGCCGGCGGGCTCACGGCGGGCGCGCTGGCCGGCGGGGTGCTCACCCAGGCCCTGGGCTGGCAGGCCGTGTTCTACGTCAACGTGCCGCTGACCGCCGTGGGCGTCGCCGCCGCCTTCGCCCTGCTGCCCCCCGACGGCCGCGCCACCCGGGGCAGCGTGGACGTGCCCGGGACGCTGACCGGCACCGCCGGCATCACGCTGCTGATCTTCGCGGTCGCGCACGGTTCGGAGGCGGGCTGGGCGCGGGCCGAGGTGGTCGCGGCGGCCGTGCTCGCGGTGGTGCTGGTGGCGGTGTTCCTGCGCCTCCAGGCCCGCGGCCGGACGCCGCTGATGCCGCTGCGGCTGTTCGGCAACCGCGCCCTCAGCGGCGCGGTCGTGGTCATCCTCCTCTTCGGCCTGACGATGCAGGCCGTGCCGTACTTCCTGACCCTGTACCTCCAGGACGTCCTCGGCTTCGACGCCCTGGAGACCGGCCTGGCGTTCCTCGCCCCGACCCTGTCGATCACGGCCGGCAACTTCCTCAGCGAGCGGCTGGTCCACCGGCTCGGCACCCGCGGCACGCTGATCGCCGGCATCCTGGTCAACGCCGCAGGCGCCGTGCTCCTGGCCCCCGGCTTGCAGGGGGACGGGGCCCTCCTCACCGTCCTGCCCGGGGTCGTCGTCATCGGCCTGGGCATGGGCATCACGTACGAGGCCATGTGGATCGCGGCCGGCACCGGCGTCCCGGCGGACGAACAGGGCCTGGCCTCCGGGGTGGCCTCCACCGCGCTGCAGGTGGGCACCGCGGCGGGCCTGGCGGTCCTGGTGGCGGTCGCCAACCAGGGCATCGAAGGGCTGGCCGGGCAGGCCCTGCGCGACGCCTCCGCCCAGGGGATGCGCGCGGCGGTCCTCGTCCTGGGCGCCGTCATGCTGACGGGCGTCCTGGCCGCGCTCAGGCTCCCCGGGCAGCGCGCCCGGACGGCCGCGGCCGTCCCCTGCGCCGAGCAGGGGAACTGACGGGAAGCCCTACAGGGGAAGGTTGCCGTGTTTGCGCGGCGCCACGTGCTTGCGCTTGTCGCGCAGCATGGCCAGCCCGCGCGCCACCGCCGACCTCGTCTCCACCGGGTCTATGACGGCGTCGACCAGGCCGCGCTCGGCCGTGTACGCCGGATGGACCAGCTCGCGGGTGTACTGCTCCAGCAGCTCCGCCCGCCGGGCGGCGGGGTCGGCCGCGGCGGCCAGCTCCTTGCGGTGGATGATGTTGACCGCCCCCTCGGCGCCCATCACCGCGATCTCGTTGGTCGGCCAGGCCAGTGACAGGTCGGTGCCGATCGACCGGGAGTCCATCACGATGTACGCCCCGCCATAGGCCTTCCTGACGATGACCTGGACGCGCGGCACGGTCGCCTCGCAGTAGGCGTACAGCAGCTTGGCGCCGTGCCGGATGACGCCCGCGTGCTCCTGCTCCTTGCCGGGCAGGAAGCCGGGCACGTCCACGAGCGTGACCAGGGGGATGGAGAAGGCGTCGCAGAACCTGACGAACCTGGCGGCCTTCTCCGCGGCCGACACGTCCAGCACGCCGGCCAGCACGGTCGGCTGGTTGCCCACCACGCCGACCACCTGGCCGTCGATCCGGGCCAGCGCGCAGATCACGTTGGGCGCCCAGCTCTGGTGCAGTTCGAGGAAGTCGCCGTCGTCCACCACCTCGGCGATGACCAGCCGCATGTCGTACGGCTTGTTCGGCTCCACCGGCACGATCTCGGCCAGCCGGGGCCGGGCGTCGCCGGCCGCGGCCCGCGCGGGCAGCGCCGGCGGGCGGCTCATGTTGTTGCTCGGCAACATCGAGACCAGGTCGCGCACGGCGGCCAGGCAGCTCTCCTCGTCGTCGTGCACGAACGTGGCCAGCCCGGACCGGCTGGCGTGCACCTGCGCGC
>NZ_JBSFGJ010000354.1:0-9769 GCF_053596515.1 Nonomuraea sp. NPDC001684 | reverse complement strand
CGCGCGACGCGTGGGCCGCGAACACGGCCACCGGCGGCTGGCGGCCAGCATGCTGTTCCCGCTCGCCGAGGTGGCCCATGCGGTGCTCCGCCCAGTCCTGCTGCGGAAAACCACAGCACGTCGCGAGGGGGGTTGTCCCTACCACGGGTTGGCGTGCTGGCGTACTGATGCGGGCGAATTCTTCGCAGATAGCGTGTTTTCATCGTAATCACGCACTGAAATGGATAAAGCTGTTGTTTAGTCGTAAATCGCTGGGTCGCGTCCTGGGCCGTTCCGCCGTCGTCGCCGTGGCGGGCGCCGCCTGTCTCGCCGTCACCGCCGGCGGCGCCGGAGCGATCGTCAACGGCGGGAAGGCCACGGAGGCGTACCCGTTCATGGCCTCGATCCCGATCAAGGCCCCGGCCCTGGGGCTGACGGACGGCGTGTGCGGAGCGGCGCTCATCGCGCCGCAGTGGGTGGTGACCGCGGCCCACTGCCTGGACATGGAGGTCGGGTCGATCCCGAAGGGAACCGTCCGCGTCGGCAGCGACCAGCGCAAGTCCGGCGGGGAGGTGCGCGAGATCGCCCAGGCCGTGCTCCACCCCCGCTACTCCCAGAACACGCCCAACAGGAACGACATCGCCCTGATCCGCCTCGACCGTCCGGTCACCCACCAGCCCGTGCCGATCGCCGCGCGGCCGGGACGGCCCGGCACCCCGACCCGGATCATCGGCTTCGGCGTCACCGAGTCCAAGCCCGACCCGGCCGACTGGAAGATGTCCCCGCGGCTCAACCAGCTCGACACGCGCCGAGGCGCCCCGTCCGAGTGCGGGCCCGGATACGCGAGCGGCACCCGCCTGTGCACGGTCAGCCGGGTGCCCAAGGCCATGGCGTGCAACGGCGACTCCGGCTCCCCGCAGCTGCAGCGGGGCAGGAACGGCCGATGGGAGCTCATCGGGGTCACCTCGGGGCCCGGCGCCAAGAGCCCGTCCTGCGCGGAAGGCCCCGGTCTGTACACCAGCGTGCCGGCGTACGCGGAGTGGCTCGACCGGACGATCCGCGCCTACAGCTGACCGGCGGGGCTGCACCGGCGGTTGAGGGCGCGCCGCCCGGCGGCCCAGCGCCGCCCGCCGCGCCCGGCGCGAAGCTTCCGGGAGCGGTTCAACGACAGCCTTGAAGTCATGAGAACCGAAACCGAGCCCGCGCACGGGACGCCGGTCCCGCCACCGCCCCCGCCCGCCCGCACGGCGGAGGCACGCGGATGAGCCGCGCGCAGGACGTCCCCGCCACCTGGCGGGAGCTGCTGGGACGAGAGCATCTCTGGGCAGCCGTCGTGCCGGCCGGGGGAGTGCTCGCCGGCGCGATCAACATCTACCTGGCGGCCGGGCTGCTGCCGACCGCGGTGGCCGAGCTCGGCGGGGCGAGCTTCTACGCCTGGAACATGACGGTCTACCTGGTCGCCATGGTGATCGCCACCATGCTCACCGCCCGGTCGCTGTCGGCGTGGGGGACCGTCGGCTCCTACCTCGCCGGGTTCGCCACGTTCACCGCGGGCTCGCTGGCCTGCGCGGCGAGCCCGGCGATGGCGGTGCTGCTGGTCTCGCGCGGGGTGCAGGGGCTCGGCGCCGGGCTGCTGTCGGGGCTCGGGTTCGCCGTCGTCCGGTCGGCCCTGCCGGCCCGGCTCTGGACGCGCGGCACCGCGCTCATGTCGGCCATGTACGGCGTCGGCAACTTCGCCGGACCCGCGCTCGGCGGGCTGTTCGCGCAGTTCGGGGCGTGGCGGCCGGCGTTCGCGGCGATGGCGGTGCTCGGGGCCGGCTGCGGCCTGGTCGTCCCGCGGGCCCTGCGCGGCCGGGGCGACGCGCCGCGCGACGGCGGTGCCGGGCGGGTGCGGGTGCCGGTGGGCTCGTCGCTGCTGGTGACGGCGGTCGCGGGGGCGGTGAGCGTGGCGGCGGTGGTCGCCGGCACGCTCGCCAAGACCGCCGTCCTCGCGGTGGCGCTGCTGGCGGCCGTGGGGTTCGTCGTCCACGAGCGGCGCAGCGAGCACAGGGTCCTCCCGGCGGAGACCTACCGGCCGGGTTCGCCGCTGAAGTGGGTCTACCTGACGATCGGGGTGCTGACCTTCGGCGTCGCGGTCGAGTCGTTCCTGCCGCTGTTCGCGCAGCGGCTGGCCGGGCTGCCGCCGCTGGTGGCCGGGTTCTTCGCCGCGGCCGTCTCGTTCGGCTGGTCGGCGACCCAGATCGGCAGCTCGTCCGTGGGCGGGCGGCGCGCGGTGCGGCGGCTGCGGGTGGCCGGCCCGCTGCTGCTCGCGGCCGGTCTGCTCGTCCAGGGGCTGGTGCAGCGTACGGACCCGCCGGGATGGCTGGTGCTGGTCTGGGTGCCGGTGCTGTTCGCGGCCGGCTCGGGGATCGGCCTGGCCTACCCGCACCTGTCCGTGGCCGTGCTGACCGGCACGCCGGACCCGGCCGAAGGCGGCCGGGCGGCCGCGGCGATCGCCACCGTGACCAGCCTGTCCGTCGCGTTCGGCACGGCGGTCGCCGGCATCCTGGTCAACCTCGGCGGCGCCTCCATGCTCGACTCGGCCCGGTACGTGCTGTTCGGCTTCGCGGCCCTCTGCGCGACCGGCGCCCTCACCGCCCACCGGGCCGCGCGGCGGGAGCGGGACGATGGACTCTCCCCCCGTGGGAGGCCGCAGGCTGCCTGACGGGGCCGGACCGGCCGGCGGCCCCGCGCCCGATGATCGAACCGGCCAGAGGAGAGCGACGCATGACCATCGTGGAAGGCATCGAGGCTCGCGGCATGGAGCACTGCGAGACGACGGCGCTGGGGGTGCTGCTCCGCCACCAGGGGCTCGACCTGTCCGAGCCCATGCTGTTCGGGCTCGGCTCGGGCCTGTCCTTCGTCTACTGGGACGCCAAGGGCATGGACGTCCCGTTCCTGGGCGGCCGGGTCAAGCCGTTCGAGCTCACCAGGAACCTGGCCGCCAGGCTCGGGCTGACCCTGGACGTGGCCGAGACCGGCTCGGCCCGCAGGGCCTGGGAGAACGTGGCCGCCCGCATCGACGACGGCCTGCCGGTCGGCCTCCAGCTCGACAGCCACCACCTGGACTACTTCGGCTCGAAGGTGCACTTCGGCGGCCACGTCGTCGCGATGTACGGCTACGACGAGCGGCAGGCGTACCTGGTGGACACCGCGCAACAGGGCGGCGCGGTGCGGACGAGCCGGGACAGCCTGGCGGCGGCGCGGTCCGAACGCGGCCCGATGACCGCCAGGAACCGGTCCTTCACCCTCACCCTGCCGGGCGGCCCGCCCGCCTGGCGGGAGCGGGCCGTCCCGGCGATCAGGGCGTGCGCCGAGGCGTTCCTCGCCGCGCCCATCGCCAACCTGGGCCACCGCGGCATCGACAAGGCCGCCCGCCTGGTGCCCAAGTGGCTGGACCGCGTGGCCGAGCCCGCGCGTGACCTGTCGCTGGCCGCCCTCCTCATGGAGAGGGGCGGCACCGGCGGCGGCCTGTTCCGCGCCCTCTACCGGGACTTCCTCGGCGAATGCGCCGGATTCGTCGACGACGACCGCCTGCGCGCCGGCCACCGCCTGTACGCCGAGGCCGCCGCCCTGTGGACGGACGTGGCCGCCCTGATCGCCAAGGCCGGCGAGGGGCGCGAGGCGGCGTACCTGGAACAGGCCGGGGCCGTCCTGCACGACCTCGCGCGCATCGAACGCGAGGCCATGCAGGCCCTGCGCGAGCTGTGACCGCGGGCCGCTAGAGCGCCGCCCGGTCGAGGGCGGCCAGGCTTTCTGCGCGCAGCGACCGAAGGTCGTCGAGCACGGCGTCGGCCGCGCGCCGGCCGGACACCAGCGCCCCCTGCAGGGAGCCGGTGTCGCGGTGGTCGCCGCACACGTACAGGCCGGCCCGCAGCCGCACGGGCCTGCGCAGCGGGTACGGCGGCCGCATCGCCGGCAGCGCCGCCGGCACCTGGTACGTCGCCACGTGCTCCCAGCCGGAGGTGTCGCCGTAGATCTCGGTCAGGCGGCGGCGGACCGCGCGTTCGTCGTCGGCCAGGCCCAGGACCGACGTGGACACCAGCGCCCGCCCGTCGGCGGAGTACCCGGGGGCCGCGTCGGTGAGCACCAGGGTGTCGGTGACGGCCCCGGTGGCGTCCACGACCTGGATCGGCTCGCGCATGGGGGAGCGGGGCGCGGCGTGGTAGAAGGTGGTCACCGCGCGCATCTCGGGCGTCTCGATCCCGCTCAGCAGGCGGCCCGCGGCCCCCGGGTCGGCGGCCACCACCACGGCCCGGCCCCCGACCGTGGCGCCGTCGGCGAGCCGCACGCCGCCGGGGCTCACCTCGATGACCCGGGCGCCGAGCGTGACGGTGCCCGGCGGCAGCCGGTCGGCGAGCCGGCGCGGGATCTCGCCCATGCCCAGGGCGGGCACCGCGATGGTGCCGCGCGCGAACGACCGCCAGAACAGGTGGAAGATCCGGCTGGAGGTCTCCAGGTCGCGTTCCAGGAGCACCCCGGCCAGGAAGGGACGCATCAGGCAGTCGATCATCTTCTCCGACATGCCCCAGGCGCGCAGCTCGTCGTCGGTGCGCCGGTCGGGCCCGCCGCGCAGCCGGGACGCGGGCAGCACCAGGTCGCGGGCCGTGAGGGCGGCGAGCACGGCGTCGTCGCGCGGCGTGCCGAGGCCGGTCAGCAGCCCGCTCAGCGCGTGCCGGGGATGCCGCCACGGCAGCATCACCCTGGCCCTGGCCCGCGTCCCCTGGACGATCACGCCCGAGGCGAACGGGCGCAGGTCGAGCGCGTCCAGGTCGAGCAGCCGGCGGGCCTCGGGGTAGGCGGTGTTGAACACCTGGTAGCCGCGGTCCAACCGGAACCCGTCCACGACGTCGGTGCGCACCCGGCCGCCCACCCCGTCGGACGCCTCCAGCACCCGTACCGGCACACCGGCCTCGTGCAGCCGCACCGCGCAGGCCAGCCCCGCCATCCCGGCCCCCACGACGATGACGGTGCCAGCCGTTCTCCGCTCGTTGTCCATGCCAGGGGCCCTACCCGCGTCCTCGCAGCTCAGACCCCACGAGTCGTCGTGCCCTACGCCCAGCCGTAGACCGACCTGACGGCCGCGGCGACCTCGTTGACCAGCGCCGTGTCGTTGCCGTTGGCCAGCACGGCGTAGCCCGCGCCGAGCTCCGGATAGCCCTTGAACACCGATCTGAAGCCGTAGTTGGAGCCGTCGTGGGTGTAGGAGAAGTTCTGGGTGCCGGAGCCGGCGACGAACAGGCCGCGTCCCATCCCGGGCTGCGGGCCCTCGGTGAGCAGCGAGCGCACCGACGCGCGGGTGAGCGGCCCGGCGATGTCGCCGGTGGCGGTCCAGGCCCGGTTGAGGTACGACACCAGGCGGCACAGGTCGAGCACGTTCGTGTAGAGGCCGGCGGCGGCGGACTCGGGATACCGGTTGTGGCCGCCGGGGATGACCGTCCCGGTGGAGGTGTGGCCGGAGGCGAGCTCGAAGGCGGGGGAGAGCGCGTACGAGCTGCCCGCCATGCCCAGCGGGGCGAACACCTCCTGGCTCATGTAGTCGGCCAGCGACCTGCCGGTCAGCTCCTCCACCATGCGCTGCAGCAGCACGTACCCGGCGCCGGAGTAGTGGTACTCGGCGCCTGGCTCCGTGGACAGCTCGATCCTGGGGGAGTTGCCCTCGCCGTTCATGACCTGGAGCAGTGACGGGACCGTGGCGGCGGCGCCGTACCCGGCGAAGCCGCCGCCGCCGGCGTCGAAGCCGGAGCAGGCCCCGGCGGGCGAGGTCGAGCCGCGCCCGACGACCCCGGCCCGGTGCGTCAGCAGCTGCTCGACGGTCGGCACCGCCGTCGGCGACACGCACGAGCGGGCCGGCAGCGTCCAGCCGAGATGCGGGCGGACGTCGGCGGTGAGCGCGATCTTGCGCGTCTGGAGCAGCCGCAGCACGCCCACCGCGGCCACGGCCTTGCTGATGGAGGCGGCCTGGAACGCGCTCTCCGGATGCGCGGCGGGGGCGCCGCCGGCGGCGAGCCGCCCGTAGCCGGTGGACCAGGCGATCTTGTTGCCGACGACCACCGCGACCGCCACGCCCGGCGTCTTGTACGCGCTCATCCGCTGCCAGATGGTCGAGCCGCCGACCGCGTTCTCGAACTGGCGCACCCGGTCGGCGGGCAGCGCGGGCGCCTTGCCCCGGGAGCACAGCGCCCAGCCGCCGCCCGGTCGGAAGGCCACGTTGTGCAGCTGCCAGCCGCCGCCGGCCAGGCTCTTCATCTTCGCGAAGCAGGCGTCGTCGATGCCGCGGGCGTGGAACTCGTCCTGCGCGACCAGGGCCCAGCCGCCCGCCTTGGGGAAGGCGACGCGGGTCAGCCGGCGGCCGCCCTGGGTCAGGTTGCGCATCATCTGGTAGCACTCGTCGTCCACGCCGTTGGCCTGGAAGGCGCCGGACGCGACGACCGTCCAGCGGTCGCCCCCGGCGGGCGGGAAGGCCACGTCCACGACCTGCTGCCCGGCGGTGTAGTACGCCTTGATCCGGCTGAGGCACGCCGCGGGCAGGCCGCGGGACGACACGCCCTTGTCGGTGGTGATCACCCAGCGGTCGCCGCCCTCCGGCGGGAAGGCGATGGCGTTGACCTTCCGGCCGGCCTTCACCAGCGCCCCCAGCTCCGTGAAGCAGGCGTCGGGGATTCCGCGGGCGAAGTACCGCCCGTCCTGCGTGACCATGACCCAGCCGCCGGACGGCGTGAAGGCGAGCGCCGTGACGCCGTAGGGAGCCAGCTCGGCCAGCTTGGCGTGCGCCTCGGCGGTCAGCCCGGCGTCCGCGGACGGGTAGGCCGCCGCGAAGGCGGGCGCGGCGGGCACTGCGGCGGGCACTGTGGCGGCCGCCAGTCCGGCGACACCGGTCAGGGTGAGAAAACGTCTCCTGTCCACAGGGCTCCTCGGTCAAGGCGGGGGCGAAACACGGTGATCTTGGCAGAGATGTCCGGCCAGGGCCAACCGCGACCGGCTCCGGCGGGGGCCGGGGGTGTATGCGAATCGGATGAATTCCCTGCGATGAGGGTCGATCTGATGGATCATGATCAGCGCATCGGAACAGGCGGAGGAGATCGGCGACGCCCTCTCCCCGCATTCGGCCGGACGAGCGGGAAGGACGAGGGGTTGACGACGAGAAAGCTGCTCGCGATGCTGGCCGCCCTGCTCCTGGTGTGCTGTGGTGCGGGCTGTTCCACCTGCTCCGTCGCGCAGGGGCCGCCGGTCACCATGCCGAAGCGGGACGCGGCCGCCGACGTCGGCGAGCCGACACCGGACGAGTACGGCCCCGGCGGGTATCGGCAGGTGCGAAGCGTCGCCGTCGTCCTCGAGGTGCGCCGGTGCGATGAGGACCCGCCGAACGACGACAGGCACTGGCCGCACAGGTTTCTCACGGGCCGGCAGTCGGACGATGCTCCCTGGAAGGTCATCGGGTTCGGGGCGGGCTGAGGGCCGCCGGTGCGCCTGTGCCAAGGACCATCAGGGCGAATTGACTTCGAGCGCGCTCGAATTCCTAGCGTCGCGTCCATGACGACGACACTGATCACAGGGGCCAACAAGGGGCTCGGGTTCGAGACCGCGCGGCGGCTCGTCGGCGCGGGGCACACCGTCTACGTCGCGAGCCGGGACGCCGGACGTGGACGGCTGGCCGCCGAGCGGCTGGGCGCGCGGGCGGTGGCGCTGCGCCGAGGTGCGGGCGTTCGTCCTGGCCAAGCTGGGTCCCCGGCTCGGCGACCTGGTCTGGGACGTCGGCGCGGGCGAGGGCGAGCTCGCCGTCGAGTGCGCCAGGCTGGGCGCGGCCGTCGTGGCGGTCGAACGCGACCAGTCCGCCTGCGCGCGGCTGCGTGCCAACGTGCTGTCCCACGGCGTCAAGGTCGCCCTGACCAGGGGGCACGCGCCCGCCGCGCTCGAACCGCTGCCCGACCCCGACGCCGTCTTCGTCGGCGGGGGCGGCGACGACGTAGTCGCGGCGTGCGCCGCCCGCGGCCCTCGCGCGCTGGTGTGCGCGCTCGGCACGGCCGAGCGGGCGGTGGCCGTGCTGGAGCTGCTGCGCGAGCTCGGCTACCGTGGCGAGGGCACGCGGATCCAGGCGTCCGCGCTGACGCCCGGCGCCGGCGGTTCCCACCGTCTGACCGCGGCCGATGCCGTCTTCGTCGTGCACGCCAGGCCCGCGCACGCAGCGTGACCTGTCCCCCACGGGCACGTATCGGTTATCCTCGCGTGACTTTGTCTACGCACCGGAGATCCCTCAATGAAGCCGCCGCTCCTGCTGATCGGGCAGGGCTCGAACGATGACGCCTACGCCGCGGAGTTCGGCAGGTTCGTCCACCGGCTGCGCTGCCGCCTCGACCACACGGCCGTCGACGTCTCCGGCGGCTATCTGGAACGCGCCACGCCGCGCCTGAGCGACTCCGTGGCGTCCCTGATGGCGCGCGGCCACCACCGTCTCGTCGCGCTGCCGCTCAGTCTCAGCAAGGTGGATGCGGAGTTCCCCGCCGCGATGGCGCTCGAACAGCAGCGCCACCCCACCCTCATGTACGACTACGGCCGCCCCCTCGGCCCCGACCCGCGCGTGCTGGCGCTGCTGGCCGACCGGCTCGGCGAGGCCGCCGCCGAGATGGCCAGGCCGCGCCCCTTGGAGCTGGTCGGCGCCCGGCCCCGGCTGCGCGCCGTCGACACCCCGGCCCTCGACGACGTCCCCGGCCAGGTCGAGCCGGGTGAGACGGCGGTCGTGCTGGTCGGCGAGGGCTCGACCGACGCCGCCGCCAACGCCGAGGTCCACCGGGTGTCGCGGCTGTTCTGGGAGACGCACGCCTACGACTACATGACCGTCGAGACCGCGTTCGTCTCGGTGACGCCGCCCGGCGTGCCCGGCGGGCTCGAACGCTGCCGCCGGCTGGGCGCCAAGCGGGTGATCGTGGTGCCGTACCTGCTGTTCGCGGGCGGCCTGCTGGAGCGCGTGTGGGCGCAGGCCCTGGCGTACGGCGCGGGCCACCCCGACCTCGACATCCGCTGCGCCGAGGTGATCGGCGACTGCGAGACGCTGGCCGACGTCGTGATCGACCGGTACGAGGAAGCGCTCCAGCTCGTCCACTGACGCTCCACCTCGTCCGCCAACGCTCCAGCTCGTTCACTAACTGTCACTACGTGGAGGTGTCCGTGCTCGCCGAGACCCTGGCGGCCATCCGTCCCGCCGACCCCGAGGCGCTCGCCGAGGCCCGCGCCCACCAGGACCGGCTCACCAAGCCGCGCGGCGCGCTCGGGGCTCTGGAGGAGGTGGCCGTACGGCTGGCGGGCGCGTCCGGCGTCTGCCCGCCGCCCATGCCCGAGCCGGCCGCCCTGGCCATCTTCGCGGCCGACCACGGCGTGCACGCGCGCGGCGTCAGCCCGTGGCCGCAGGAGGTCACGACGCAGATGGTCGCCAACTTCCTGGCCGGCGGCGCGGTCGCCAACGCCTTCGCCGCCCAGGTGGGCGCGTCCGTGACGGTGGTGGACGTCGGCGTCGCCACCGACCTGCCCGACGCCCCCGACCTGGTCAAGCGCAAGGTCGCGTACGGCACCGCCGACCTGTCGCGCGGCCCCGCCATGAGCGTCGACCAGGCCGTCAGGGCGCTGGAGGCGGGCATCGCCGTGGCGCAGGAGCTGATCGACGGGGGCGCCCGCTGCCTGATCACCGGCGACATGGGCATCGCCAACACCACCGCCTCGGCCGCGCTGATCTCCGCGTTCACCGGCAAGGACCCGG
>NZ_JBSFGJ010000353.1:0-9849 GCF_053596515.1 Nonomuraea sp. NPDC001684 | reverse complement strand
GGGCGCGCCGGCTACTACGACGGCATCGGCGCGGCCCGCGACGTGATCCAGAACCACCTGCTCCAGCTGCTCGCGCTGGTCGCCATGGAGGACCCGACCTCCTTCGACGCCTCGGCGCTGCGCCGGGAGAAGGAGAAGGTGCTCAAGGCGGTGCGGCTGCCGTCCAACCTGGGGCTCAACACCGCGCGCGGCCAGTACGCGGCCGGGTGGCAGGGCGGCGAGAAGGTCGTCGGCTACCTCCAGGAGGAGGGCATCTCCGCCGAGTCGACCACCGAGACGTACGCGGCCATCAAGCTGGAGATCGCCAACCGGCGGTGGGCCGGGGTGCCGTTCTACCTGCGTACCGGCAAGCGGCTGGGCCGCCGCGTCACCGAGGTGGCCGTGGTGTTCCAGCGGGCGCCGCACCTGCCCTTCAGCAAGACCGACACCGAGATCCTGGGCCAGAACGCCCTGGTCATCCGCGTCCAGCCGGACGAGGGCATCACCGTGCGGTTCGGGTCGAAGGTCCCGGGCACCGCCATGGAGGTGCGCGACGTGTCCATGGACTTCGCCTACGGCGAGTCGTTCCTGGAGTCCTCGCCCGAGGCGTACGAGCGGCTGCTGCTCGACGTCATGATCGGCGACCCGCCGCTCTTCCCGCACCAGCGCGAGGTCGAGCTGTCCTGGACGATCCTCGACCCGATCGAGGACTTCTGGGCCACGCAGGGACAGCCCGAGGGGTACGAGTCGGGCTCGTGGGGCCCGGAGTCGGCCGACGCGATGATGGCGCGCGACGGCCGCGTGTGGAGGAGACTCTAGTGACGACGTTCATGCTGTCGGACACGACGGCCGGCAAGATCTCGGCGCAGCTCATGCTGCTGCGCCACCAGATGGGCGCGCCCGCCATCGGCATGGTGCTGACCCTCGTGGTGGTCTCCGAGGAGCGCCACCAGTACGACGCGCTGCGCGCCGCCACCGAGGCGGCCCGCGAGCACCCCTCGCGCATCATCGTGGTGATCAAGCGGGAGGAGGCCGAGCCCAACCGGCTCGACGCCGAGCTGCGCATCGGCGAGAACACGCCGGGCGAGGTCGTGGTGCTGCGCCTGTACGGCGAGCTGACCCAGCACGCCGACTCCGTCGTCAGCCCCCTGCTGCTGCCCGACACCCCCGTGGTGGCCTGGTGGCCGGGCGCGGCCCCCGACGTGCCGTCCAAGGACGCGATCGGCGCCCTGGCCCAGCGGCGCATCACCGACGCCAAGGGCTTCGAGAACGGCGGCGCCGCGTCGCTGGTCACCCGCGCCAAGGGGTACGCCCCCGGCGACACCGACCTGGCCTGGGCCCGGCTGACGCCGTGGCGCAGCCTGCTGGCCGCCGCGTTCGACCAGCCGGTGGGCAAGGTGCGCAAGGGCGTGGTGGAGGCCAGCGCCGGGCACCCGAGCGCGCCGCTACTGGCGGCCTGGCTGTCGGAGCGGCTGGGGGCGCCGGTCAAGGTGGGCGAGTCGGCCGGTCCGGGCCTGACCGCCGTACGGCTGCAGACCGGCGACGGCGAGCTGTCGGTCATGCGTTCCGACGCGCGGCTGGCCACGCTGTCGCGGCCCGGCCAGCCCGACCGGAACGTGGCCCTGGCCCGGCGGCACACCTCCGAGCTGATGGCCGAGGAGCTGCGCCGGCTGGACAGCGACGAGGTCTACGAGGCCGCCGTCAAGCGCTTCGCCCGTACGTACAAGGGCTGACCCCCCTCCACTTGAGAAAGAAGTGTCGTGAGCGTTCCCAACGTTGTCGTGCACCGCGACGCCGACGTCCTGGCCAAGGCCGTGGCGGCGCGCATCATCACGCGCCTGGTCGACGTGCAGTCGGCCAAGGGGTCGGCCTCGATCGTGCTGACCGGCGGCACGGTCGGCATCGCCACGCTGGCCGCCATCGCCGCCACGCCCGCCCGTGACGCCGTCGACTGGCGGCGCCTGGACGTCTGGTGGGGCGACGAACGTTTCGTGCCCACCGGCGACAAGGAACGCAACGAGACCGGCGCCCGCCAGGCGCTGCTCGACCACGTGGACCTGGACCCCGGCCGGATCCACGTCATGCGCGGCCCCGACTCCGGCATGACGGCCGAGGAGTCGGCCGAGGCGTACGCCGCCGAGCTGCGCGCTGCGGCCCGCCCCGAGGACCACGGCCCGGTGCCGGCCTTCGACGTCATGCTGCTCGGCATGGGCCCCGACGCGCACGTGGCCTCGCTGTTCCCCGGCATGCCCGCCCTGTACGACACGCGCCCGGTCGTCTCCGTGCACGGCTCCCCCAAGCCGCCCCCCACCCGCATCTCCCTGACGCTGCCCGCCATCCAGGCGGCGCGCGAGGTGTGGGTGGTGGCGGCCGGCGAGGAGAAGTCGGGCGCGGTACGCCTGGCCCTGTCGGACTCGGGGCACGTCCAGGTGCCGGCGGCCGGCGCCCGCGGCCGGGCCGGCACCCTGTTCCTGCTCGACCGCGCCGCCGCCGCCAAGATCCCCCCAGAACTGGGCCGCCTGGCCTCCCCCTGAAGCTCAACGCGGGTCGGCGGCGGGCGTACAGGCGAACATCTCGCCGTACCGGCGCTGCGCGATCCGCACGAGCTGAACGAGATCGTCGTCCTGGTCCCGTGCGGGGTTCCTCATGATCGTGATACCGATGAACGGGCTCGCGTCCCCGCACCGGAACCAGACGCCCGCACTGCGGAACGGGTACAGCCGGGCCTCGAAGTCCTGTATCTGCCCCTTGCCCAGCTCGGGCGGCAGCTTCACGGGAGAGCCGTCCTTCCCGTGGGCGGCGAAGGTCTCGAAGGTCTCCGGGCGAGCCGACACGTCGTAGCTCGTGATGACGAGGCTGCGCTCGTCGTTGGACACCACACACGTGTTCCCCACCGGGTGCCTGCTGTTGGGACCTGCCTTGTACGAGCCGGTGTAACCGGTCAGCTCGGCGAGCGCGGCACGCGGGACGAAGTTGCACAGGTAGGGCGGCGCGTCGGTGACGGGCCGCCGCACCGGTGAAGGCGTCTGCGTCGGGGGGGTCGTCCGGCCCGGCGTGCAGGCGGCGGCCGAGACGGCGATGAGCAGGCAGAGCAGCGCGGGCAGCGGCCTAGCCATGGTGTTCCCCGGTCATGTCGGGCTTCCTCATGTGGCTGGTGAACTCGCCGGTGCCGGTCCTCGTCATCCCTTGCGCGTCGCCGAAGTCGCTGGGGATGGTGGTGTGCCGTTCCATCCACTGCAGGAACGCATCGTATTGGTCGTGGTTCATCGAGGCCGGCGGCTTGACGCGCGGCGGGTCACCGACCACGAAGGGCTGTCCTTCCAACTGCTTGTGGTCGTAGTGCTCGTGCGTGATCGCGGAGGATTCGAGCATCTGTCTCACCAGCTGGTCGACGACCTCCTCGTTCTCGGCCCCTTCCGCGACCTTCTTGACCGTGTGCTCGCCGCCGTGCCCGGCCTGGTCGAGCATCCACTTCCCCGCGCTGGTGTAGCCGTCCTTCACGAAGTTCTCGTACGCAGCCTTGGCCGCCTCGATGCCCGCCTTCCCCACGAGCCCGGCGCCGGGTACGGGGATCTCGCCGATCCCCATCTCGACCAGCTTCATGAGCTCGGCGTCCGCCGCGTCCGCCTCCTGCCCTCGGGCGATCAAGGCCTGCCCGCGCGCCTCCATGAGGTGCCCGAGGCTGCGGGCGTCGTTGGTCACAACGTTCTTCAGCATCGTCTCGTTGCCGGTCATGATCGCTTCGTCGACATCGCGCCGCATGTGGCCGATCTCCCCCATGAGCAGGTTGTCGTAGGCCTTGTCGTCAGCGGCCAGGTCGAGCGTGACCAGGTCGAGGTCCGCGGCACCGAACCGGCCGATGGAGTGCCCCGCGTTGTCGCTGGTGAGCTCGCCGTCCGCGGCCCGGGGGGCGTTCTTGTAGAAGGCCGCGGACAGGTCGTCGGCGTGGTCGCCCAGGATGCGGCCCATGTTGTCGCGGATTCCCGACAGGTCGTCGAGCTCGGACGGGTCCGCGAAGACAACCTTGCCCGCCTCGTCGAGCGTCACATGGGGCCTTACGTCGTCGGCGTAGATCTGGGTGGCCAGGACGGCCAGGGACTTGGACAGGTCGTCCTGGCCTTTCATCGCGGCCTCCATGGCGCGGCCCAGCGACTCGCCGTGATCGCCCATGGCCCACTGCGGGCGGCGGTCGTGCATCAGGTACGTCAGCAGCTCACGGTCGGCGAGCAACGCCTGGGCAGGCTCCCTGCCGCGGGCAGCGACGGCCAGCAGCGCGCCGATCGGGTCGGCCGCCCCGATCTCGTCGGTGTCCTGGAACGGCTGGGAGGCGGCGGGGGCGGGCAAGTTGTAAACGTCGGTATCACGGGGCAGGAAGCGCACCCCGTGCGCCTTGAGGTGATCGCGGTCCCAGCGGATCATGTCGCGGCCGATCGTACGCATGAACCACGAGCTGTACGGCTCCTGCTCTCCCGCCGCCAGGATCTGGCCGAGCGCCCAGTAGCCGGGGGCGGTGAGTCCTCCCATGCCGGGCGCCTGTGTCTCCACGCGGCCGCGTCTGCGTAGTTCGTTCAGGAAGCGGGTGCCGAGGCGTGGAGTGCCTTCCTTGGCGACGGTGGCGTGGGCGAGGGCTGTCGCCAGCACGGACAGCAGCTCCTGGTGGTGCGCACGCAGCTCGCGCGCCTGCTCTGGACCCTGGTCGAGTGCCCTTCGCACGCGGGCCGACAACTGCACCGGCAGGGTGGTGAGCACCTGCGGGCCGAGCTTGTCCAGCAGGGCCGTGGCGAAGCGGGGGTCGCTCATCCGGCTCTTGAAGGCCGCGAGCTTCGTGAGCGCGTCCTGGTCGCCGCGTCCGGCCGCCGCGACCAGTCCGGCGGCCTGTTCTGCCTCGGCCCGCACTTGGGACGGGATCAGCCGTCCTTCATCGACCCGCACCGCGCCGGGCGGCACCACGGAGCCGGGGATGGGGTGGCCGAAGACGTCGGTGTCGACCTTCTCGCTCTCGTAGGCCAGGTCGCGCCGCCGATACAGGTCGGGCGCCTGCTCGGTCAGCCAGCGGGCCGCCCGGTCGATGGCGGCGACCCCTGGGTGGCTCATCGTGATCCCCGCAAGGATCGCGCGCAGCTCGCCCACGCAGCCGGCCAGGGCCTGACCCGCCTCCTGCACGCCCTGTCCGAGCCGGTGCATCTCGCGCGGGTCGAGGGAAGAGAAGGTCACAGGTTCCTCCGCTCGTCGAGGGAGTAGCGGGCGGCTTCCACGCGGAGCTCCTCGACGATCTCCCGCAGGCCGCGCCACACCTCCAGCCTGCGGCGCGCGAGCTCCTGGGCGAAGGCGTCGGCGGCCGGGCCCGTCCAGGTGCGTCCGTCCGCCATCTGGCGCACGACCTCGTCGAGGCAGTGCCAGTGCCGGTCGGACAGCGCCTGCACGCGGCGCTGAGCCTCCAGCAGGTCCGCCGGAGTAGTCATGAGAACCTCCCACCGACCGTGGTACGCACGCCGCGCCCCCTCAGGCTCAATCCGTGCTCCACGATGCCAGGAGAGTCCGGTCGCGTCACGCCGTTCGGTGAGGACGGCATGACGCGACGTGCCTATCCGTCAGAGGTCGGCGGTCAGGGTGTCGATCTCCTTGAGGAGGGTCTGCTTGCGGTCGGCGGCCAGGTAGGAGGCGTTGACGGCGTTGCGGGCCAGTTGGGCCAGCTCGGTGGCGCCCAGGCCGAGCACGTGCGCGGCGGCGCGGTACTCCCCCGCCAGCGTGGTGGCGAACATGGGCGGGTCGTCGCTGTTGAGCGTGACGTACAGGCCCTCCTCCAGCATCCGGGGCAGCGGGTGGGCGGCGAGCTCGGGCACCTGACCGGTGCAGACGTTGGAGGTGGGGCAGACGTCCAGGGGGAGCTGGGTCTCGCGCAGGTGGGCGACCAGGCGGGGGTCGAACAGGCAGTTGATGCCGTGGCCGATGCGCTCGGCGCCGTAGCCCTCGATGACCTCCCACATCGTCTCGGGGCCGCTCATCTCGCCGCCGTGCGGGACGCTGTGCAGGCCGGCGGCGCGTGCGGCGGTGAAGGCGTCGCGGTAGGCGTCGCGGTATTTGGGACGGTCCTGTTCGATGCCTCCGATGCCGAAACCTACCAATGCGGCGGGAGGTTCGCGCAGAGCGTGGTCGACGGTGATCCGGGCGGCCTCCTCGCCGTACTCGCCGGGGATGTCGAAGATGTAGGCCATCTCCACGCCGTGGTCGGTCAGGGCGCGGCGGGCGGCCAGGTCGAGGGCCTCGGTCACCTCGCGCATGGGCATGCCGACCACGTGATGGGCGTACGGGGTGACCTGCAGCTCGGCGTACCGGCCGCCCTGTCCGGCGAGGTCCCTGGCCAGGCCGAGGACGAGGGTGGCGACGTCCTCGGGCTCGCGGACCAGGCTGTTGACGGCCTGGTACACGCGGGCGAAGTGGGGGAAGTCGAGGAAGGTGTAGAAGCGGCGCAGTTCCTCCTCGGAGGTCGGGACCTCACTGCCGGGATGCCGCCGGGACAGCTCCAGCACGGTGTCGACCGAGGCCGATCCGACCAGATGTACGTGCAGCTCCACCTTGGGCAGCGCGTCGATGAAGGCGTCGATGGTCATGGCGAAGACCATAAGCCTGAGATTTCCTTCTAAAACAGGGAATCGGGCGAAATTTCACCTTAAGATGTCAGGATTCGGGCTGCGGGGGAGGCTTCGGGGTTGTGAGGGATCCTGAGGCCTATGACCGCGGCTTCGCGCGGCTCAGCTCGCACACCGTCCAACCCCTGCTCGCCGCCGTGACCCGAGTCGACACCCCGACCCCAGGCGACACCCCGACCCCAGGCGACACCCCGACCCCAGGCGACACCCCGACCCCAGGCGACACCCCGACCCCAGGCGACACCCCGACCCCAAGCGACACCGCGACCCCAGGCGACACCGCGACCCGAGGTGCCGCCGCGACCTCAGGCGCCGACGTGACCCCATACTCGGAAGGCCGGGTGGAGCGGCGTCCTGAGGTCGGTGTTCCAGAGGGGCGTCGGGAGCGGATTCTTGACGTCGGATGTGGCACCGGCGTGGTCACGGCGGCCGCGCTCGCGACCGGCGCCGAGGTCACCGCCGTGGACGCCGACCCCGCCATGCTGGAGCTGGTCGCCCGCCGCCACCCCGCCGCCACCGTCCGCCGGGCCACCCTGCCCGTCCTGCCGTTCGAGGACGCCTCCTTCGACGCCGTGGCGGGCAACTTCGTCGTCAACCACGTCGCCGACGTCCCGGCGACGCTCGCGGAGCTGCGCCGGGTGCTGCGTCCCGGCGGCGCCGTCGCGCTGACCTGGTGGAAGTCCGACGAGATGACGGCCACGAACGTCTTCGCCGAGGCCCTGGCGGCGGCGGGGGTGCCGTACGAACCCCCGGTCCGCCCCTTCGCCGCCGTGGAACGGCCGGAACGCTTCGCCGGGCTGCTGGAGGAGGCGGGCTTCACGGCCGTGGACGTGCGGACGCTGCGCTGGCGGCACCGGGTGGACGTCGCCGCCTGGTGGAGCGGCGTGGTCGAGGCGGGCGGCCCGCGTTTCGAGACGATCGCCCGGCAGCCGCCGGAGACCTACGCCCGCGTCCGGGCCTGCTACGACCGCCTGGCCGCCCCGTACTCCGGCACGGGCTTCCCCGTCTGCGCCCACCTGGCCCGCGGCCTGCGCTGACCGGGCCCAGGACCGGCGGCAGCCGCACGCCGCCGACCGACTCCTCGCCGAAGGGCGGCCCAGTGAAGATCGTGGTTACCACATCAGACTCGGGAGCGACGTCCGCGTCGAGCTCGCCGCGCCCTCCGGCCCGCTCGACCAGGGCACGCACGCCGACCGCCGTGTGGAAGCGTCGAGGACAGCCCCATGAGCGGCGAGTGCTTGCGCTCCCGGCGGCACGCCCTTCAGCGGTGGGCGATCTCCTCGAACCGTACGCCAGTGAGCTGCGCGGACACCTCCCACAGCCGCCGCGCGACCTCCTCGGACCTGGCCGTCTCCGAGGGCGTGAGCAGCTTCAGCCGGGGGCCGACGAACTCGCCGCCGGTGATGTCCGGCGAGGTGGCGGCGTACAGCGAGGGGGCGGCACCGGCGTCGGCCGACTGGAGGAACAAGTGCAGGAGGGGCTGCAGGGGCCCCAGCTTGACGAAGCGGGTCGCGGTGGCACCTGGGTGGGTGGCCACGCTGATCAGGCCCGCACCGGCGCTGCTGGCCCGCCGCTGGAGCTCCAGGGTGAAGAGCAGGTTGGCGAGCTTGGACCGTCCGTACGCGCTCATCCGGCCGTAGCCGCGTTCCAGGGCGAGGTCGTCGAAGTCGAGCCTGCCCATGGAGTGCGCGTCGCTGGAGACGGTGACCACGCGGGCGTGCGGAGCGGCCAGGAGCCGTGGCAGGAGCAGCCCGGTGAGCGCGAAGTGGCCGAGGTGGTTGGTGCCGAACTGCAGCTCCCAGCCTTCCTTGGTCAGCTGACGGGGGATCAGGCCGATCCCGGCGTTGTTGATCAGCAGGTCCACCTTGTCCACCGTGTCGGCGAAGCGCCGGATCGAGGACTGGTCGGCCAGGTCGAGGGCGCCGTACGCGACGTCGGCCCCCGGCACGGCCCGCCGGATCTCCGCCACGGCGGCCTCGCCCTTGTCCGCCGAGCGGGCGGCCACGACGACGCGGGCTCCGTGCCGGGCCAGCTCGCGGGCGGTGGGCAGGCCGATGCCGCTGTTGGCGCCGGTCACGATGGCCGTTGTGCCGGTTAGGTCCGGGATGTCGGCGGGCGTCCAGGGGGCCATCGCCCCTCCTTGCAGGTGTACGAACGCGTTTCGTGCACCTTAGTCCAGTCGGCGGCGGGCTTGGCGCTCCTCGCGGCGCGTGACCTCCAGACGTTGCCGGACCTCCTCCAGCCGCTTGCGGGCCTTGGCGAGCTTGCGTTCCAGCCGGGCGACCTTCTCGGCGCGCTCGTCGTAGTCGCGGGTGACCGACTCCAGCGCCTCGGCCCACTCCCGGTGGGCCGCCTCGGCCTCCGCCCGCTCCTTCGCCTTCCTGGCCTCCTTCGCCTCCTTGGCCTCTCGGGCCTGCCTCGCCTCGACCTCCGCCCGCGCCTCGGCCGCCGCGTCCTTCCCGGCCCGCCCCCGCCCACGCGCCCCGGGCCGGGGCTCGCTGGAGGCGGCGGTGGCGGGCTCGGTGGAAGCGGCGGGCGCGGGCGCGGGGGCGAAGCCGCTGTAGCTGAGCGGTTTGGCCAGGCGGCCGGCCCGCACCTGCTCGGCGGCGCCGGCGTCCACGACGGCCGCGTCCAGCGTCTGGTCCACCTCCGAGGCGGCCGCCGCCGACAGGCCGCCGGCCTGCCTGGCCAGCCTCGCCACCTTGGCGGTCGCCTCGCCACGCGACCGGGTCAGCTCGGCCAGCGCCCCGGCGTCCTGCGCCTGCCAGGCCGCGCGCAGCCGCTCCCCCACGCCGAGCAGTTCGGCCAGCTCGGCGGGGTGCTGCCGGGCCAGCCGGTTGACCGCCCAGGCCGAGACGGTGGGCTTGCGCAGCTTCGCGATGTCCCGCGAGAGCCGTACGTCGCCCGCCTCCTTGGCCGCGCGGACCTCGGCCGCGCGGACGGCGGTGAACTCCGCCGGCGGGACTGCGTAGAGGCGGCCGGCCACCTCGTCAAGATCCACACAGGACAAATACCCCACACGGCGGGGTTTGTAGCGCATAGTGGAGGCAGCCCCAGTCGAACGGAGGCCCCGGTGTTCGAACGCTTCACCGACCGTGCGCGCAGGGTCGTCGTGCTCGCCCAGGAGGAGGCGCGGCAGCTGAGCCATGACTACATCGGCACGGAACACATCCTGCTGGGCCTCATCCGCGAGGGCGAGGGGCTGGCCGCGCTGGTGCTC
>NZ_JBSFGJ010000352.1:0-9854 GCF_053596515.1 Nonomuraea sp. NPDC001684 | reverse complement strand
GCCCGACAGCGTGCCGTCCTCGCGCACCTCGAAGACGCGCAGGTGCCTGGCCCTGGTCATCCGGGCATCTCCGGACAGAAGGATCCCCTCTGGTGAATCTGGGCATCGTCGGGCAGGCCGCGGGGCTGTTCGCCGTCACCAACATCGACGACATCCTGATCCTGGCGTTGTTCTTCGCCCAGGGCGCGGGCAGGCGGGGCGTCGCCGTCCGGATCGTCGCGGGCCAGTACCTGGGCTTCCTCGCGCTCGTGGCGGTGGCCGTGGCGGCGGGCTTCGGGGCGACCTTCCTTCCCGGGTCGCTGATCCCGTACCTGGGGCTGCTCCCCCTCGTGCTGGGCGTCAAGGCCGCCTGGCAGGCGTGGCGGAGCCGCCGCGACGGGGACGACGGCGCCCCGGACGGCGAGCCGCCCGGCGGCCCGAGGACGCTGGAGGTCGCCGCGGTCACCTTCGCCAACGGCGGCGACAACATCGGCGTGTACGTGCCGGTCTTCGCCACCGCCGGACCGGGCGGCACCGGCGGGTACGTCGCCGTGTTCCTCGTCCTGGTCGGCGTGTGGTGCGCGGCCGGACGGCTCTTCGCCACCCGTCCCCTGGTCGCCCGCGCCCTGAGCCGGTGGGGGCACGTCCTGCTGCCCGTGGTCCTGATCGGCCTGGGTCTGCTCATCCTCGTCGAGGGCGGGGCCTTCGGCCTCTAGATCCGGGGAAACTTCGGCGCGGCCCGAACCAAGGGCCGGGCGGGCGCGTCCAACAAGATCACGGCATCGGAAGGGGGTGGCGGATGTTGATCCGCTCGGGCGGCGCCTCGGGGGCGTGGGCATGGTGACGCGCCGACGCGCAGCCCGTCCGGCGCCGCGGATCGACGTGGCCCGCCTGCCCGAGGACGTCGTGGCACTCGTCGACGCCCTCGAACCCGGCGAGAGCCTGGTCCTCACGCGGGACGGCGCGTCGATCGCGACGATCTCCAGCACCGTCGACGTGGTCCAGGGCGCCGTCGTCGGCCGCGGGGCGCCGGACGAGCCCGGCGATCCGCCGCCGGTCGACCACGACAGTGTGACGGTCGTGGCCACCGCGATGGAGCTGTCGAACGCCGCCCGGGTCGCGCTGTCCGACCGGCTCGGGGCCGATTACGTGGTGCTCGACATGCACGCCGCCCCGGCGACGGCCGATGTGCTCCTGGTGCCCGCCGGCAGTCCGCAGCTGATCGCCGGGCTCCGGTCGATGTTCCCGAAGGCCCGCGTGGTCGTCACCGAGATCGAGGACCCGGAGCTCGGGGTCCGGTACCACGGCCCGGTCCGGCGGCTGCTCGACGCCGGCGCGGACGCGTACCTGCCGCCGGCGACCGTCCCGCTGCTGGCCAGGCAGCTCGGCCACGTCCTCGACCAGGGGCGCGAGCTCACCGGCGGGGCCACGGCACCGCTGCAGATCGCCCCGGCCCCGGCGGCGGACGGCGACCCGGAGGAGCAGGTCTAGCCGGGCGGCGGCTGGGACGGCGGTCCGAACAAGGTGGCGGTGTCGACGGTGGCGACGTCGCCCGAGCCCGTGCGCTGGGGTTCGCCGTCGGCGCCGATGAGCGGCAGGCGGTCCGGGAGCCTGCTCGGGTCGACCGCGCCCGTGCCGGTGATCCAGGACGGGCGCGGCGGCTGCGCCGGTGGCGTCTTCGCCTGGAGGCCGTACCTGGCGGTGATCCACACGTTGCCCGACGGCAGGGAGCCGCCGTTCCAGGCGCCGTCCCAGACGTATCCGAAGGCCAGCGTCGCGTACCAGGCGGTGCCGCAGGGGGCGGGGTTGGACCCCTCGCCGCTCCACATGTACCAGTCGGCGTGAGAGGTGGTGTCGGGGGTGTAGTGCAAGCCGGAGTCCAGGCCCGGGCAGGCGCCCCAGACCTGGTGGGTCAGGTCGTAGACGAGCACGACCTGACGTATCGCGAGATGGCCGGCGGGCACGGCCCATCCACGGCCGCACGGGATGCCGCCGTTCGGCCCGTAGACGTTCGCCGCGGACGTCTGGTAGGAGCCGGCGTTTCTGTCGGAGAGGTCGAGCATCTCGGCGTAGACCAGGAGGCACAGGGAGTCCGAACGGTAGACCCAGTCCTCGTGGTGGGAGCCGTTGTCGGCGGCGTGGGCCGGGGTCGTCGAGGTGGCCGCGACCAGGAGGGCAGCGGCGGCGGCGCACAGGCCGCGGCGGGCCCGCCGGCCTGTCGTGCCGGGCGTCCGGGGGCGTCTTCGCATGTCGTTCTCCTCAGCGGCGAGCGCGGGCCGTTCGCTGCCATGATCGGAGCGCGCCGGGGTGCGCACAATCTCTTCGGCCGGGCACCGAAGAGCTCCCCCGTCAACCGGACGATTGCTTGAAATCGATCATCAGGCGACGATTGGCGCATGCGTCTGAACTTCCAGGTGGGCGACCTCGCGGCCACCCGGTTCGTGGTCTCGCCCCTGACCCACGCGATCTTCGCGGCCTTCAGCGTCCATCATCCCGACCTGACCGAGAAGGGCTCGATCTGGCGGGACATCGCCAGAACCGTGCCGCGCCGGACGCTGCCGCTGCTCGACATCCTCAACCGCGGCGCCTCCCGCGTCACCCTGCATGAGGGGCTGGTCACCTCCGAGGTGGCCCCGCCGATCGAGACCGCCGCGCTCTCCGACGAGCTCGACGCGCTCGCCGCCCTGGACACCCCACCCGAGGAGCGCGAGTTCAGCGGCGACCTGTGGCGCTTCAGCGGGGTGCCGGGACGGCCCGACCTCGACATGGACCCGGCGCGGTTCCGCCGGGCCCTGGCCGACAGCATGTACGTGCTCTTCCACCGTTTCCTCGCCCCGGAATGGCCCGGCATGCGCCGGAGGCTCGAAACCCGCCTGGCCGCCTACCAGGAGACGGTGGCGCGGATCGGGCTCGGCTCCGCGCTCAGCACCCTCAGCCCGCGGCTGTCCTGGGACGGCGGCGGCATGGTCGTCGCGGGCGGGCCGCCGATCACGGTCGATCTCGGCGGACGCGGCCTGCTGCTGCATCCGATCTCCGGCGCCTCGCCCCGCTACCTGGGCATCGCGACCACCCGGGACCGGCGCAGCTCGGTGCTCACGGTGCCGATGCCCGACGGCGGCCGCCAGGTGCTGCCGTCACCGGCCTTCGACACGCTCGCCGCGCTGGTCGGGCGGGCGCGGGCGCGGGTGATGCGGGCCGTCGGCGGACACGGCTGCCGTACGGACGAACTGGCCGGGCGGCTCAGGGTCAGCGCCTCCACCGCCTCCGAGCACATCACCGTGCTGCGCAATGCCGGGCTGATCGCCACCCGCCGCAACGGCCAGGCCGTCCACCACCACCTGACCTCACTCGGCGCCCGCCTGCTGGAGGCCAACGGCTGACCCGGCACGGACGGGCTCACCCGCTCCCGAGGGCGGGCAGCCGACGCGGCGGTACTTGCCGGGGGGCATACCGTACTGGCGTTTGAAGGCGTTGGCGAAGGCGAACTCCGAGCCGTAGCCGACCGCGGCGGCGACCGTGCTCAGCGCGGCGTCGGAGTCGCGCAGCATGCGCGCGGCCGTGCTCAGCCGCCACCAGGTCAGGTAGCTCAGCGGCGGCCGGCCGACGAACTGGGTGAACCGGCGGGAGAACGCCGCCCGCGACAGCCGGGCGCGGCGGCCGAGCGACTCGACCGTCCAGGGGTGGGCGGGATCGCGGTGGATGCCGTCGAGCGCGGCGCCGACGGCCGGGTCGGCCAGCGCGGCGGCCCAGTTGCCCGCCTCGCAGTGGTCGGCCGAGGCGTCGAACCAGGCCCGCAGGATGTACAGCAGCAGCATGTCCAGCAGCGCCGGGACCACCAGGTCGGCGCCCGGCCGCGGGTCGTCGATCTCCTTGCCGAGCAGCTCGACGGCGGCGCGCAGGTCGGTGTTGCGCCCCAGGCCGGTGGGCAGGTGGATCATCTCGGGCAGCCCGCCGAGCAGCGGATGCGCCCGGCCGGCATCGAGCCGGTAGCCGCCGCAGAGCGTCACGGTGACGGGCCCGGCGCCCTCCAACGAGGCCGAGGCGAACAGCTCGGCCGGGGCGTAGGGGTCGCAGTCGGGCTCCGGGAGGGGCCGGTCGGGCGAGTCGGCCAGCCCGTAGCCGTGACCGTGGGGGAAGAACAGCACGTCGCCCGTGCCGACCGGGAACGGCTCGCCCTCCGGCGGGATGGCCCAGCACGAGCCGCGCAGCACGACCTGGAACCCCGCCGACCCGGGCGCCGACGGGAAGCGCTGCCCCCACGGCGCCGGCCACTCGACCCGCGCCGAGCGCGGCACGCCGATGCGCATGGAGGCGACCACGTCGCTCAGTACGTCCATGGCCGGAGTCTAGTGCGGAAGACGATCGCGTATGAATCAAGCACTCAGGCTCATTGGACGCCTCGCGTCTGGCTCCTAGGGTTGACGGCATGACAAGAGTCCTGGTCAGCGGGGCGACCGGCACGATCGGCCGTCCGCTGGTGGAGCAGTTGAAGGAGGCGGGCGCCGGCGTCCGCGCGGTGACGAGGGAGCTGACCGACCCGGTCGCGCTGGCGGCGGCCCTCGACGGGGTGGAGGCGGTGTTCCTGCTGTGGCCGTTCGCCTCGGCGGAGGGGGCCCGCGAGGTGCTGGAGCTGATCGGCGCCCGGCGGGTGGTCTACCTGTCCTCGGCCGCCGCGCGTCCGCACGAGGTCGAGATCGAGCGCCTGATCGCCGGGACCGCCCGGGAGTGGACGGTGCTGCGTCCGCACGCGTTCGCGGCCAACGCCCTGCGGTGGGCCGGGCAGGTCCGGACGGGCGTCGTGCGGCAGCCGTCCGGCGAGGCGGTCTTCTCTCCCGTGCACGAGCGGGACGTCGCGGCCGTCGCGGTGCGCGCGCTGCTCGGCGGAGGGCACCACGGCGCGGTGTACACGCTGACCGGGCCGCGGCCGCTGACCCAGCGGGAGCAGGCGCGGCTGGTCGGCGAGGCGATCGGCCGGCCGGTGCGGTGGTCGGAGGAGCCTGCCGAGGAGGCCAGGCGGCGGCTGCTCGGCCTGGGCTGGCCGGTGTCCGCGGTGGACGGCATGCTGCGCGCGCTCACCGAGCCGGGCCCGTGCACCCGGACGGTGGAGGAGGTCGCCGGAGTGCCCGCGAGCGACTTCGGGACGTGGGCGAGCGAGCACGCCGCGGACTTCCTCGGCACCATGCGGGCCGCCCGCCTGCACGAGTACGGCGACGCCTCGGTGATCAGGGTGGAGGAGGCGCCGGTGCCGCGGCCCGGCCCCGGCGAGGTGCTCATCGAGGTGGCCGCCACGTCGTTCAACCCCTCGGAGGTGGGGCTGCGCGCGGGCCTGCTGCGGGAGGTGTTCGGCGGCACCCTGCCGCACACGCTCGGCTGGGACGTCGCGGGCACCGTGCTCACCGGGGCGGGCGACCTCGTCCCCGGGGACCGGGTGATCGGGCTCATCGACGGCGCGGCGGCCGAGTACGCGGTCGCCAGGGCGGACGTGCTGGCCAGGGCGCCGCGGCGGATCCCGCTGACGGCCGCGGCGGCCGTGCCGGTGGCCGGGCTCACCGCCTGGCAGGCGGTCTTCGAGCACGCCCGCATCGGCCCCGGCAGCCGGGTGCTGATCAACGGCGCGGGCGGCGGCGTCGGGCTGTTCGCCGTGCAACTGGCCAAGCACGCGGGCGCGTACGTGGTGGCCACCGCCGGGCCGCGCAGCGCCGCCGCCGTACGGGCGCTGGGCGCCGACGAGGTCGTGGACTACACCGCCGGCCCCCTGCCGGGCGGCAACGACGTGCTGATCAACCTGGTGGCCGACGTGCCCGGCTCGGTGACGGAGCTGGCCGCGGAGTTCGTCTCGATCACCCGGCCGATCGAGCATCCGCGCGCCGTCCACTTCGTGGCCCGCAACGACCCGGGGCAGCTCGCCGAGCTCGTGGCGCTGATCGACGCGGGCGCGGTGGACGTCGAGGCGGCCGTCCGCCCGCTGGAGGCGCTGGCCGACGTGCACCGGGAGGCCGAGCGCGGTCTCGTCCGCGGCAAGGTCACGCTGACGACGGGCGGCTGATCACGCCCGTTCATCCGGTCACCGGTCCGGGGCTCAGGTCCGGGAGGGGTCCACGGAGAGGAAGTCGCGGACGAGGCGGTCGTAACGGGCGCGGTCGACGTTCCACGCCTCCGTGTGCTCGCCCCGCTCGAACGGCTCGAACCGGATCTCCCACCCCAGCCGCCTGCCCGCGGCCACGAGACCGTACGCCTCCTGGATCGGGTGCTCGGCGTCGGGCACGGTGTGGATCAGCAGCAGCGGCGGCCGGACCCGCGGCGGACGCCGGATCAGGCTGAGCCGGTCCGGATCGACCCCGGTACGCCACCGGACGACCTGGTTCGACAGCCCGGCCAGGAAGCCGGGCAGGTGGTGGTTCCTGACGCCCTGTTCGGCGGTCATGCCGACGTCGATCATGGGGGCGTCCATGACGACCCGGTCGACCAGGGCCGCCAGCGGCGACCGGTCCAGGAACTGCCCGACGACCTGGCCGCCCATCGAGGTGCCGTACAGGACGAACCGCCGCGCCCCCATGGTCTGCGCGTGGCGCAGGGCGGCCTCCAGGTCGCGCCACTCCGAGTCGCCCAGGTGCAGCAGCCCGTCGGGCGAGGCGGGCGCGCCCTGGTCGTTGCGGTAGCTGATGTCCAGGAAGGGCAGCCGCAGCCCGTGCACGACGGGCAGGACCTTCAGCTCCGCCTTGCGCCGCCCGTTCTGGCCGTGGACGGCGACGACCCAGGTGTCGCCCTCGCCCGGCACGTACCAGGCCGGCGCGGGCCCCAGTTCGGTGGGCACCATGATCTCGGTGTAGCCGATCCCCCAGGCCACCTCGGGATCGCCGGGCGGCACGTTGCCGAACCAGCCAGGCGTGCCGACCGAGGGGACGTGGCCGCGCAGCACCTTGCGCGTCACCCGGTCGGCGGCGCCGGGGACGACGTCGCCGAGCATGGCGTACGAGCCGGTCCACTCCAGCCAGTACGTGCCCGGCTTGCCGGTCTCCGGCGTGCGCGTGAGCGTCACCAGGTCGCCCCGCACGGCCAGGACCTCGGTGTTGGCCGCGCCGTGACGGACGACGCCGACCGACTGCTCGCTGCCGAACCAGGCCCCGGCCCCCGCCGCCCCGGCCAGGACGACGACGACCGCCAGACCCGCGATCCACAGCCGCCTCTTCTTCAGTGCTCGCATGTATACAGGGTAAACTATGGGCGTTTACGGCGTATACATCATTGACTCAGGCCGTTCCTTCCAGGAGGTCCGAGAGCCGGTGCAGCCCGCGCGAGATGCGGGCCTTGACGGTGCCGATGGGCACCCGCAGGTGCTCGGCGATCTCCCGCTGCGTCAGGTCGGCGAAGTAGGCCAGCTCGATGGCCTGCCTCTGGGCGTCCGACAGTTCGGCGAGCGCGCGGTCGATCTGGTCGCGGTCGCCGAGGGCGTCGGGCGCCGGCCGGGCGCGTCCCGGCAGATCCCCGGCCTCCTGCAGCGGGACGGTCAGCAACCGCCGCACCCGCAGATGGTCGACGGCGCGGCGGTGGGCGATCGCGAAGACCCACGCGGCCTGGCTGCGCCCGGGGTCGTACCGCCCGCGCGAGCGCCAGACGTCGGCGAAGACGACCTGCAGCAGGTCCTCCACCTCCTCGGCGGGTACGAACCGGCGCAGGTAGGAGCGCACGGAGGGAGCGTGCGTGCGGTAGCACTCGCCGAGCGCTTCCTCGTCACTGGTGTCCATGCGCCTGCCCCTCACCGCAAAAACCTATTCAAAACTTATTCATACCGAGGCGCGGCAGGCGGTCACAAGCTCATCGGGGGAAAGGGCGGCTCAAATCAGGGTCGACATGACGCATGCGACGGCGTCGGGCAACGTCGACACCCGGACGACGCCCTCAGGGGCCGGGCCCTGCCAGCCGCGCCCGCCGATGACGATCCGGCAGGCGGGACGCACCTGGGGCAGTGCGGCGAGAGGCGCGGTGTCGCCGGTCTCCGCCCGCTGCGACCAGACGAACACGGCCGCCGGCCCGAGCCGCCGCATCGCGTGCGCCAGCGCCGGGTAGGGGGTGCGGGCGCCGAGCACGCGGGTCTGCACGCCGCGTTCGGCGAGCGCGGCGGCCAGGGCGTGCACCGGAAGGCTGTGCTGCTCCTCCTCGGCGCAGGCCAGGAGCACCGGCCGGTCCGACCGCGGCGGCACGTCGCCGGCGAGGCGGTGCAGCGCCGCCTGGAGGTGGCCGGACAGCAGGTGCTCGGCGTCGATGCCGGACCCGGTCGCGTCCTGGCCCCGGCAGACGGCGTCGAGCGCGGGCAGGAAGAGGTGCTCCCACGTCCACACCGCGCCCTGCGCGGCCAGCGTCTCCTCGACCAGGGCGGCGACGGCGCGGCCGTCGAGCATGACCGCGGCGCGGGCCAGCGCGGCGACGACCCGCCGCGGCGCGGGCCGCCCGCCGGGCGGCTGCGGCGTCCGCCGGCCGCCGGAGGGGACGGCCGCCGTCCGCGCGCCGGACGGCGGCGCGGCGGGGGTGTCGGGCAGCGCGAGGGCGAGCCTGGCCGCCTCGGCCGGCACCAGGCCGGTGGCGATCAGGCGTTTCATCTCGGCCAGCCGCCGCACGTCGGCGGCGCCGTAGCGGCGGTGGCCCCCGGGGCTGCGGCGGCTGGGGCCCAGGCCGTAGCGCAGGTTCCAGGTGCGCAGCGTCGGCGCGGGGATGCCGAGGCGCCGGGAGACGGCTCCGATGCCGAATCCCGCGTCCTCCTGGCTGACCGGTGTGTCCTCGTCCATGGTGTTCCCGCTGCCGCTCGACGTGTCCGACTATCTTTTCGCGCTTGCGGGGTCCTTGGGCGCATGGCTGGGCGCGTCCGGCTTGATCCCGTTGTCCGGTGACGTGCAACCGGGCGCGCTCCTGGCACGAATTCTGTTCATAGCGACAGAAGGAGCTGCGTGCATGGACACGGTGACCTCGCAGGCCGGGCACGGGCGTGGGACGGCCGGCCGATGAGCCCGGTGGTCGTGGTCGGGGCCGGGCTGGGCGGGCTGGCCGCGGCCGTCCACCTGGCGGCCGCCGGTCGTCAGGTCACCGTGGTGGAGGCGCTCGACGAGCCCGGCGGCTGCTGCGGCACCGCCCGCCTCGGGCCGTACCGCTTCGACACCGGCCCTTCGGTGCTGACCATGCCGGGCGTGCTGGCCGAGGTGTTCGGCGCGGCCGGGCAGGAGCTGCGGCACTGGTTGCCGTTGCGCCGCCTGGACCCGTCGTACCGGATGGTCTTCGACGACGGGTCGCGGCTGGACGTCCTGCCCGAGCGCGAGGCGATGGCCGAGCAGGTGCGGACGGTGTGCGGGCCCGCCGAGGCGGCGCGCTACGACCGCTACCGGGCGCTGCTCGACGAGCTGTTCCGGGTGGAGTGGCCGGCGTTCATCGACGCGGACGTGAGCCGGCTGCGCGCCCTGGCCCGGCCGGCCGCGCTGCTCCGGCTGGCCCGGCTGGGCGGCTTCCGGCGGCTGGACCGCCTGGCCGCCCGGCACCTGCGCGACCCCCGGCTGATCAAGGCCCACACCTTCCAGTCCCTGTACGTGGGGCTCGCGCCGCAGCGCGCGCTCGGCATCTACGCCGTCATCGCCCACATGGACACCGTCGGCGGCGTGTACTTCCCGCGGCGCGGCGGCATGCACGCCATCCCCTCGGCCATGGCGGCCCTGCTGGCGAAGCTGGGCGCCGACCTCCGCTACGGCGTGCGCGCCGAGAAGGTCGAGACGGACTCCGACGGCGTCACCGGGGTGCTGCTGGCGGGCGGCGAGCGGCTCGCGGCGCGGCAGGTGGTCGTGGCCTGCGACCGCCTGGCCGCCCGGCGGCTGCTGCCCGGCGCGGCGGCCGAC
>NZ_JBSFGJ010000351.1:0-9855 GCF_053596515.1 Nonomuraea sp. NPDC001684 | reverse complement strand
GCGAGCCCCATCGACACGATGCCGAACAGGTGGTACGAGGCCCGCCAGTCGTACCACTGGATCAGCCGGGGCAACGTCAGGGACTCCACCACCTCGTCGTTCATCGACAACGTGTTCAAGGGAAACGGCCACGATCCCAGCGGGCTCACCGACGAGGCGGGCCTTCCCGTACGTGGCGCCATCCACATCGGCCGGAGAAGCTCCCCGATCACCCTGACGGGAAACGTGGGCAAGCACAACGACGGCTACTTCGTCTGGATCACGCCGCCCTCAGGAGCGATCGACGGCGGCGGCAACCGGGGCCGTCCCTGCGGTCCCCAGCCACCCCCGCTGACCTGCCACTGACCCCTCGCGGACACGCTCCCGCCCGCGCCGCGACAGGCAGGCCGTGCCGCGCGCTCGGCCGCTGCCCGCCGAAGACCGCCGCCGAGGACCGCCCCCGCCTACGGTCCGCGCAACTTTGTCGGTCGTGCCCGCCATACTCGCCGCTGTCGATCAAGAGGACGACGGGATGCGGCGTGGAGGTATCGGCATGAGCGTGGAGCGCACGCTGACGTTCGTCGGCGGAAGTTCGGCCAAGTTCTGGGAGGTGCGCCAGGACGGCGCAGAGCTGCACATCCGGTACGGACGGCTGGGCGCGGCCGGTCAGACGCAGGTCAAGTCGTTCGGCTCGGCCGCCGCCGCCACTGCCGCCGCCGACAAGCTGGTGGCGGAGAAGATGCGCAAGGGCTACGCGGAGGACGGAACGGCCGCCTCGCCGCGGGAGGCTTCGCCCGCGGCCGCCGGAGGCGTCAAAGACGAGGACGAGGACCGGCTGGCGTTGCCGCCCGCCTGGTTGCGCGCTCTCCACCCCCGGCGAGGCGGAGCGAAGGCCCCGGTGCGGCGGCCGGACCCGGGCGCGCCGCAGAAACTGGCCGCCGAGCTGGGCCGACGCGGGAAGGTGCTCGCCGACATGGTGGCGAAGTGCCCGGATCCGGAGCTCGCGGCCGCGGGCGCGGCGTACCTGGCGGGGGAGCCCGCCGGCACACCGCTGGGCGCGGCGGTGGTCGCCAAGGCGATGGCCGCGTCCGTGCCATGGGCCGAGCGCGAGCTGTTGTCCCTGTTCCCCGAGACCTGGCTGGCCGAACGCGGCCTGGTGTTCGCGGCGGTGGCCGTGACCGAGCTGGCCTCGCTGGACTACGTCCACGACGGCGGCACCTGGATGGTCCGCCGGCTGGCCGACGGCGAGGCCTCCGACCAGTGGTACGGCTGGGCCTCCGGCGAGCAGATCGACGCCCGGGTCCGCGCCGCGCTGGCCGCCGCGTCCGACGCCGAGTACGCCGAGGTCGTCGCGGCGCTGGCGGTGAGCCGCGCGGGCGGGCTCCACCAGCGCGTGGCCGCCTCCTACCTGGCGCCCACCCAGACCGGGTGGGTCGCGGCCGACTGCGCCGAGGTGAGCCGGGTCCTCCCGGCTCTCGCCGTCCGCCTGATCGCCGCCATCAGCACGCCGGAGCACGCCGAGCTGATCGCGGACCATGTGCGTGGCCCCTACATGGGGGACTCCTTCGCCCTGCCGGCCACGGTCGTCGACGGCATGGGCGAGGCGGCCGTGCCGCTGCTGGCCGTCTGGGTGGACCACGCCTACGGCGCGGACAGCCGCAAGCGGCTGCTGCACGTGCTCGCCGACCTGCCGTACGACACGGCGATGCGGGCGATCCTCGACCGCGTCGAGCAGAAGTACACCCAGCCGGCCTTCCTGCGCGCGGCCTCCCGCTTCCCCCGCCGCGCGATGCGGATGCTGGCCGAGTCCGGCGGCAAGATCGTCGACCTGCTGCTGCGCACCCATGTGGCGGCCCGTCCCGACCTGGTGGACGAGGTGCGCGCGAGCCTCGGCGACGGCGCCGCCGCCGAGCGTCTCGACAGGATCGCGACCGCCGGCGCCGTCGCCGCCGCTGTGCCGGAGGCGCTGCCCGAGGTGCTGGCCAGCCCGCCCTGGACCCGCCCGCGCAAGGCGCGCAAGGTGGTCGTGGTCGACGGCCTGGCGTGCACCGACGAACCGGCTCTCCTGTGGGCGCCGGGCGAGCAGGACAACTGGCGCTCCTCCCGGGCGGAGAATTCCTGGGGCCGGTCCTGGCGCCGGAGCTGGAAGGACGTCGCCCGCGGGATCGCCGAGGGCGGGGGCGCCCACTGGTCCGACGAGGTCGCCCTGTTCGCCGCCGGGCCCGAGGAACTGGCCGCGCCGCTGATCGGCAAGTGGCGCCCTGGCGACCTGTGGGGGGCGGGCGACTGGATGCCGATGGTGGTGGCCAGGTTCGGCACGGCGGCGCTGCCCATGGTGGTCGACAGCGCCCGGCGCGGCCCCAGCTCGGTCGCCGCGTCGCTGCTGCCGTTCGCGGCGCCGGAGGTCGCCGTGCTGATGGCCGACTGGCTGGCCCGGCTGAAGTCGGTCCGCGCCACCGCGCTGGCCTGGCTGAACCGTCACCCCGCGGCGGCCGCCAGGGCGCTGGTCCCGGCGGCTCTCGGCAAGCCCGGCGTGGCCCGGCTCCGGGCCGAGCAGGCGCTGGCGGCGCTGGTCGCGGGCGGCCACCGCGACACCGTGGCCGAGGCCGCCGCAGGGTACGGGCCCGCCGCCGAGGCCGCCATCGCCGACCTGCTCGTGGCCGACCCGCTCGACGTGCTGCCCGCCAGGATGCCGGCGCTGCCCGAGTGGACGGAGGTCGCGATCACGACCCCGATCCACCTGCGCGGCGACGCGGGCGCGCTGCCCCCCGAGGCGGCCCGCCACGTGATGACGATGCTGGCGATCTCCAAGCCGGGCGACCCGTACGCCGGTCTCGCCGTGGTCAAGCAGGCCTGCGACGGCCGCAGCCTCGCCGACTTCGCCTGGGCGCTGTTCCAGTGCTGGCAGGCGGCCGGCTACCCGTCCAAGGAGAGCTGGGTGATGGACGCGCAGGCGTTGCTCGGCGACGACGAGACCGTACGGCGGCTGACCCCGCTGATCAGGGCCTGGCCGGGCGAGGGCGGGCACGCGCGCGCGGTCGCCGGCCTGGACCTGCTGGCCTCCATCGGTTCCGAGGTGGCGCTGATGCACCTGCACGGCATCGCCGAGAAGGTCAAGTTCGGCGGGCTGAAGAACCGGGCCAAGCAGAAGATGGACGAGGTCGCCGCCGAGCTCGGCCTCGGGCCGCAGGAGCTGGCCGACCGGCTGGTGCCCGACTTCGGCCTGTCCGACGACGGCAGCCTGACCCTCGACTACGGCCGCAGGCGGTTCGTGGTGGGCTTCGACGAGCAGCTCAGGCCGTACGTGGCCGACGCCTCGGGCAAACGGCTGAAGAACCTGCCCAAGCCGGGCGCCAACGACGATCAGGAGCTCGCGACCGCCGCCTACCGGCGCTTCGCCGGGCTGAAGAAGGACGTGCGCTCCGTGGCCGGGGACGCCATCCGCCGCCTGGAGCAGGCCATGGTGAACCGGCGTCGCTGGAGCGCCGGCGACTTCGGCCGGCTGTTCGTCGGCCACCCGCTGCTCCGGCACATCGTCCGGCGGCTGGTATGGGGCCTGTACGACCCGTCGGGGCGGCTCACGGGCACCCTGCGCGTGGCCGAGGACCGCAGCTTCGCCGACGTCGCGGACGACACGCTGACGTTGCCCGAAGACGCCCTCGTAGGCGTGGCGCACCCCCTGGAACTGGGGGAGGACCTGGCCGCCTGGTCCGAGGTGTTCGCCGACTACGAGATCCTGCAGCCGTTCCCGCAGCTGGGCAGGGAGACGTACGAGCTGGATCCGGCGCTGGTGGCCGAGATCGAGGCCGCCAGGATCCCCACCGGCGCGGTGATCGGCCTGGAGCGGCGCGGCTGGCGGCGCGGCACGCCTCAGGACGCCGGCTGGCAGGGCTGGATCGAGCGGGACGTGCCCGGCGGCAGGACCATCACGATCGGCCTCGATCCGGGCATCGCGATCGGCTACCCCGGCTTCGCCGACGAGCAGACCCTGGTCGAGCTGGGGCTCGACGGCCTCGATCCGATCACCACCTCCGAGATCCTCCGAGACCTCAGGGACATCACCCGATGAACGGACACGCCCAGCGGCCCCCGGCCGAGATCCGCTACGCCGGCGAGCTGGCCAGGCTGCGGGAGCACGACAACGACGACCGGCCGCCCGGCTGGGCGCTCAGCCTGCGGGCCGCCCGCCGTTTCGTCCTAGGGGACGAGAAGCTGGGCATCAGCCGCAAGTTCGTGGGCGATCCCTCGCTGATCGACCGGTCCCTGGTGACGCTCGCGACCAACCGCGGGCTGATGCTGGTCGGCGAGCCCGGCACGGCCAAGTCGCTGCTGTCCGAGCTGCTCGCCGCGGCCGTCAGCGGCACCTCGACGCTCACCATCCAGGGCGGCGCGGCCACCACCGAAGACCAGATCAAATACTCCTGGAACTACGCGTTGCTGGTCGCCGAGGGCCCCTCCAACCGGTCGCTGGTGCCCGCGCCGCTGCTGCGCGGCATGGCCGAGGGCAAGGTGGTGCGCTTCGAGGAGATCACCCGGTGCCCGCTGGAGGTGCAGGACTGCCTGCTGTCACCGCTGTCGGACCGGGTGCTCGCCGTACCGGAGCTGAGCGGTCCCGAGTCGATGGTGTTCGCCCAGGAGGGGTTCACCATCCTGGCCACGGCCAACACCCGCGACCGCGGCGTCAACGAGATGAGCGCCGCGCTCAGGCGCCGCTTCAACTTCGAGACCGTCTTCCCGATCGCCGACTTCGACACCGAGCTGGCGCTGGTGGAGGCGGAGGCGGTGGCGCTGCTCGAACGCTCGGGCGTCACCGCGCCGCCGCGCCGCGACGTGCTGGAGGTCCTGGTCACCACCTTCCGCGACCTGCGCCAGGGGCACACCGCGCGCGGCGACGCCACCGACCGGCTGTCGGGGGTGATGAGCACCGCGGAGGCCGTCTCGGTCGCCCATGCCGTCGGGGTGCGCGGCTGGTTCCTGCGCCGCGAGCCGGGCACCGCCGCCGACCTGGTCTCCTGCCTGGCCGGCACGGCCGCCAAGGACAACCCGGAGGACCTGGCCAAGCTCCGCAGGTACCTGGAGCGCAGGCGGCACGGCGACCAGTGGCAGGCCCTGTACGAGGCCCGCCACCTGCTGCCGGGCTGACCGATGGCGGTCATCTTCCTCGGCGTGCGGCACCACAGTCCCGCCTGCGCCCGGCTGGTCGCCGACACCATCCGTTCCGTACGTCCCGCGTACGTGCTGGTCGAAGGGCCGGCGGAGATAAACGACCGGATGGACGAGCTCCTGCTCGGCCACGAGCTGCCGATCGCCGTCCACACCGGCTACCGCGACCACGAGCGGCGCCACGGTTCATGGACGCCGCTGTGCGACTACTCCCCGGAGTGGGCGGCGCTGACCGCGGGCCGCGCGGCCGGCGCCGAGCTGCGCTTCATCGACCTGCCCGCCTGGCATCCCGCGCTGGCCGACGTCAGCAACCGGTACGCCGACGCCGAGGCCCGCTACGCCGAGGCGACCCGGCGGCTCTGCCGCGCCTTCGCCGTGGACAACATGGACGCGTTGTGGGACCACCTGTTCGAGATCGAACCGGCCGACGGGCTGGCCGAACGGCTGGCCACCTACTTCGACCTCGTCCGCGGCGACACCGGGGCCGATCCTGGCGACACGGCCCGCGAGGAGTACATGGCGCACTGGATCCGGGCGGCCGCCGATGACGCGGGCGAGCGGCCGGTGGTCGTGGTCACGGGCGGCTTCCACCGTCCCGCGCTGATCCGGCTGGCCGAGCAGGGCGACCGGAGCTGGCCGGAGGTGCCGCGGCCGCCCGAGGGTGCTGCGGTCGGCAGCTACCTGGTGCCGTACTCGTTCCGCCGGCTGGACGCCTTCGCCGGCTACCAGTCGGGCATGCCGTCGCCCGGCTACTACCAGGACCTGTGGGAGCACGGCCCCGACGGAGCCGCCCGCAGGCTCGTCGAGGCGGTGACGGCCCGGCTGCGCGCCCGGCGCCGGCAGGTCTCCACCGCCGAGCTGATCGCCGCGCGCGCCACCGCCGACGGGATCGCGCTGATGCGCGGCCACCCGCATCCGGCCCGCGTCGACGTGCTCGACGGCCTGGCCACCGCGCTGGTCGGCGAGGCGATCGAGATCCCGCTGCCCTGGGCGTCCCGCGGGCCCCTCCAGGCGGGCCACCACCCGGTCGTCGTGGAGATGATCGCGGCGCTCAGCGGTGACCGGACAGGCCGCCTGCACCCCTCGACCCCGCTGCCGCCGCTGGTCCACGCGGTGCTCGCCGAGCTGGGCGGCCCCGGCGGCGAACGGCTCGACCTCGGCGGGCAAGCCGGCCGCGCGCGCAGCCGCTTCCTGCACAGGCTGCGCGTCCTGGGCATCCCGGGCGTCGTCCGCACCTCGGGACCCCGCCCCGCGGGCGGCGCCGAGCTGGTCGAACAGTGGACGTTGAGCGAGACCGACGACCGCCTGCCCGCCCTGATCGAGGCAGGCGGGTACGGCGTGGACCCGCAGGAGGCGGCGGCCTCCGTGCTCGCCGAGCGGATCAGGGGCGCCGACCTGGACCGGCTGGCCGACGTGCTGTTCGACGCCGCGCTGTGCGGCATCGGCGAGCTGGCGGGGCAGGTGCTCGACGACCTCGCGCGGGCGATCGCCGCGGCGGCCGACCTGGGCTCGCTGGGCCGCACGCTCACCGTCGCCCTGGCGATGTGGCGCCACGACGAGCTGTTCGCCACCAGCGGCAGCACCACCTTGGGGACCGTGGTCCGGGCCGCCACCCTGCGGGTGTTGTGGCTGGCCGAGGGCGTGCGCGGCGGGCCCGTACCCGCCGATCCGCAGCGCATCGGCGCCATGGCCGCCGTCCGCGACGCGCTCAGGCACGCCGGGCCGCCGCTGGGCCTGGACCTGGACGCGGCGCTGGGCGTCGCCGACCGCGTCGCCGCCTGCCAGGACGCGCCGCCCGACCTGCGCGGAGCGGCGCTCGGGCTGGGCTGGTCACTGCGCGGCGCCGCCGCCGCGGACCCCGCGCGGGCGGTACGCGGCGCGTTCGTCCCCGCGTCGGCCGGCGACTGGCTGGCCGGGCTGTTCGCGCTCGCCCGCGAGGAGGTCCTGCACACCGGCGGCATGCTGGAACTGCTCGACGAGCTGGTCGCGGCGATGAGCGACCACGACTTCCTGGTGGCCCTGCCGGCGCTGCGCCAGGCGTTCGGCTACTTCCCGCCCCGCGAGCGGCACCTCATCGCCAGCCGCCTGGTCGAACTGCGCTCCGGCGCGGGCGCGTCCGCGTGGGACCTGATGCGGCTGGAGGCGGCGCCGGAACTGGTGGCCGCAGGCATGGCCCTGGACGAACGAGTCGATGCGGCACTGCGCCGGGAGGGACTGATCACGCCATGACCGACCCCACCCTCGTACGATGGCGGCTGCTGCTCGGCGAGGCCGGCGGCGCCTGCCTCGGCGGCGGGCGGCTCGACGAGGCGGCCGCCGGCCGCGACGCCGCCATGGACTGGCTGTACGGCCGCGACGAGGAGCTGCGCAGACGCGGCGTACGGCGGCAGGCCGGGAGCGGCCCGTCGAACCTGACCACCTTCGGCTGGCTCGACGACATCACCCGCCTGTTCCCCAAGGAGACCGTCGAACGCCTGCAACGCGACGCCGTCGAACGCTACGAGATCCACGACCTCGTCACCGACCCCGACGTGCTCGCCCGCATCGAGCCCAACCCCGCGCTGCTCAAGGCGGTCCTGCACACCAAACACCTGATGAACCCGCAGGTGCTGCGGCTGGCCAGGCGCATCGTGGAGCAGGTCGTCCGGCAGCTCATGGACAAGCTCGCCACCGAGGTGCGCAGCGCCTTCTCGGGCACGAGAGCGCGCCGGCCGGGCCGGCTGCGGCAGGCCCGCAACTTCGACATGGTCCGGACCCTGCGCGCCAACCTCGGCCGCTACCAGCCCGACACCGGCAAGGTCGTGATCGAGACCCCGCTGTTCTTCTCCCGCACCCGCCGCCACCTCGAACAGTGGCAGGTGATCCTGCTCGTCGACCAGTCCGGCTCGATGACGGACTCGGTGATCCACTCGGCGGTCACCGCGGCCTGCCTGTGGGGCCTGCCCGGCGTGCGCACCCACCTGGTCGCCTTCGACACCGACGTGGTGGACCTGACCTCCGACGTGGACGATCCCGTGGAACTGCTCATGAAGGTCCAGCTCGGCGGCGGCACCGACATCGCCCGCGCGGCCGCGTACGGCGCCGGGCTGGTGGACCAGCCGCGGCGGGCCGTCGTCGTGCTGATCTCCGACTTCTACGAGGGCGGCGATCGTCACCGGCTGGTACGCATCGTGCGTGACCTGGTCGAGCAGGGCAGCAAGGTCCTCGGCCTGGCCGCCCTCGACGAGCAGGCCAACCCCGACTACGACCGGGAGCTCGCGCAACGCCTGGCCGACGCCGGGGCGTACGTGGGCGCGATGACCCCCGGCGAGCTGGCGTCCTTCGTCGCGGAGCACGTGGGCCGATGAGAACGGATCTGCTCGGGCTCACCACCGACTCCCTCGCCGCGCTCACCAACCGCGGCCTGGTCAAGCGGGCGGGCAAGGAAGCCGCGCCGGACCTGCGTACCGACGCCGACGGGACCGTGCACGGCGACTTCGCGGGCGGGCCGACCGCGAGCCTGCCACCCGGCGGCCTCGACGCGGCCCGCTGCACGTGCGGCGCCACCGGGGTCTGCCGGCATGTCGTCGGGGTGGTGCTGGCGTACCAGCACCAGCACGCCGCGACCGTCGAGACCGTCGAGCATCCGCAGGGTGAGGGCCCCGATCCGGAACCCCCCGCCTGGTCGCCGGGGCAGGTGAGCGACGACGAGCTGACCGCCAGGATCGGCGCCCGCCTGATGGCCGCCGCCCGCCGTACCGAACGGGCCGGATACACCGCCCGCGTGCGCCGCGCCACCGCTGCCGACCCCGCGCCGCAGGTCGAGCTCGCCACCGCGACCGTGCGTTTCCTGATCCCCGGCGACCTCGGCTTCGTGCACACCGACGCCGTCGCGGGCAGCCGCGACGACGTCATCGCCCTCGCCGTGTGGGCGTTCCGGGTCGCCGACGAGCTGCATCCCGGGACGCCGGAGGCACGGGTCGACGTCGGCGGCGAAGCCGGGACCGGCGCCGGATCCGGGCTGGAGCGGGCCCTGGGGCTGGCCGGCACGGTCCTGCGCGACGGCGCGGCGCACCTCGGCCAGGGACTGGCGGCCACCATCGCCGACGTACAGCGCCATCTGGACGCCGCCGGATCGCGCTGGCCGCTGCTGGCCGTCGGCGACCTCGCCGAGCAGCTGGCCGCCTACCGCGACCGCGGCGCCCACTACCGTCCCGAGCTGCTCGCGAGCCACCTCGTCGAGCTGCACGCCCGGCACCGGGCCGTGACCCGCCCCGACGCCACCCTCCGCAGCAGCGTGCTGGGCACCGCCGAGGCCGCCGAGACCCCGCTGCGCCGGGCCCGCCTGGAGAGCCTGGGCTGCCGGATCCGCAGCCTCGGCGACCGGCGGATCGCCGAGATCTACCTGGCCCACGGCGACAGCGCGATGGTCCTGGTACTCCGCCGCGAATGGGACGGCGAATGGCACGGAGGCGACGGCGACGGCGCCGCCCTGGCACGGCGACGCGTCGCCGGCTCCACGCTGGCCGCCCTGGCCACCGGCAACCTCGTCACGGAATCCGCCGTCCGCAGCGCCAGCCGTACCGTGCGGCTGGCCACCGGGCGGATCGCCAGGACGACGGTCAGCCCGTCGCGGGGCCCTGACCCGGTTCGGGCGCATGGTGACGGTCGTCCACCGCCGTGACGAGCTGCGCGCCAGCAAGATCATGCAGGAGCGCGCGTTCGCCAACGAGA
>NZ_JBSFGJ010000350.1:0-9859 GCF_053596515.1 Nonomuraea sp. NPDC001684 | reverse complement strand
GGCCCTTGTGGCCGTGGTGGACGAAGTCGAGGGTCAGCTCAAGGGCGTCGGGGTCCCAGGCGCGCACGGTGTAGGTGCGCAGACGCGGCCAGAGCTCGCGCGGCATGGTCTCGCGCACGTGCTTGACGCTGAAGGGCTCGGGGTAGTCCACGCCCTCGTGCGGGAAGACGAGTTTCACGTAATGGTCGGTGAGGCCGCGGCAGGCGAAGTCACGCAGGCCGTCGCCGCCGACCACGATGCGGATCATGTGCGGGGAGAGCCGCTCGGTCCGCAGGACGACGCCCCGATGGTGGTCCGTGGGCTTGTCAGCCATCACTTCAGCCCCCATATGTTAGTTAGGTATACCTAACCTTACAGTGGGATTGACGCGCATGGCCACCGCAACGCCTCGACGCCGCCCTCCGCGCGCAACCCCAAACTGGGAAATATCAGCTCAAGCTACCCTGACGCAGCAGGCCCAGTCAGGCCGCCGCCGAATCCCCCCGCCGCGCCGCACGGGCCGCGACCGCCTCCAGGAACGCCGACATGTGCCGGAAGGCCAGCCGCGCCTCCGGCAGCACGTCGGCCAGGATGGGGAACGCGTGCGGCATGCGCCGCCACTCCTCGTACCGCACCGGCACCCCCGCCTCCCGGGCCCGCTCGGCCACCCGGCGGGCCTCGTCCCGCAGCACCTCCGTGGAGCCGGTGACGATCATCAGCGGCGGCAGGCCGGTGAAGTCGCCGTGCACCGGCGAGACGAGCGGGTCCCACGGATCGAGCCCGCAGGTCCAGTGGCGGGCCAGCCAGCGCACCCGGCCCGCCGGCAACATGGGGTCGTGCCAGCGGTTGGCGCGGCGCGGGATGTCGGTCAGGTCCGCCCACGGCGACAGGCAGATCGCCGCGGCGGGCGTCGGCAGGCCGCGGTCGCGCAGCGCCAGCAGGGTGGCCAGCGTCAGGTGCCCGCCCGCCGAGTCCCCGGCGATGACGATGTCCTCGGGCGCGTGCCCGTTGCGCATCAGGCATTCGTAGGCGTCCAGCGCGTCGGCCAGGGAGTCGGCCAGCGGGTGCACCGGCCCCTGCCGGTAGTCCAGCGCGAGCACCGGCCGCCGGGCCACGGCCGACAGCCGCCAGGTGATGGGCCGGTGGGTACGCGGCGAGCACGAGAAGTAGCCGCCGCCGTGGAAGTAGAGCACCGCCTTGCGCTCGTCCACCCGGCCGGCGCGAACCCACTCGCCGCCGCAGTCCGGCCCCTCGGCGGGCGCGACGACGGCGTGCTCGGGAAGGCGCACCGGCATCAGCTGCGCCAGCTCGCCCAGGCGGGCCGCGCCGATCAGGGCCAGCGGATGACGCATCAGCACCGAGGAGGCGGGCTTCAGGGTGCCCCACATGACCGAGGTCAGGGCCCTGGCCTGCCAGCTCAAGGGGTAGTCGGGTGCCACGTCCTTGTTGATGCGCATGACGGTCCTCCACCCCTTTTCTTCCCGGAACGCCAGGGCTCTACCGGCCAGTAAGGATCTCGTCCCTGACGCGAATATTCCGGCCTTGTGCGACTCTGGGGATATGGCGGGATATTCGGGGACTCCGCTCCCCCGCAAGCTCGGCATCAAGCCGGGACACCAGGTCCTGGCCCTCGCCGCCCCCGCCGGCCTCGACCTCGGCGAACCCGCCGCCACCGTGCACCGCGAGCAGGACCCGGCCGCCGGCGCACGTTCCGCGTACGACGTCGTGCTGCTCTTCTGCCCCGACGCCGCCACCCTGCACCGCGTGTTCCCCCCGGCCAAGGCCGCGCTGGCCAGGAACGGCGGCCTGTGGATCTGCCGGATCAAACCCGCCTCCGGCATCCCCACCGACCTGTCGGACCGCCTCGTCCGCGACTTCGGCCTGGCCGCCGGGCTGGTCGACAACAAGGTCGCGGCCATCGACGAGACCTGGTCGGGCCTGCGCTTCGTTTATCGCGTTGCGGACCGCTGACCCACCGGCGGATAATTCCAGGCTTCCGCCAAGGCAGACCCGTGCCCGACCCCCGGCACGGCGCGTGACCGTGTCCTCACTCTCGGGAGGTGAGCCACCATTCCCCTCTACGCCCGCCTCGTCCGGTACGGCTTCCGCAAACACGCCGTCTACGTCTGGGCCGCGCTCGCCGGCGCGTTCACCAACAGCGTGTTCGGCGTCCTGCGCGCCTACGTCCTCATCGCCCTGTGGCAGGCCCGCCCCGGCCTGGCCGGCTACGACGTCACCGACGCCGTCACCTACTGCTTCGTCACCCAGGCCCTCATCGGCCCGATGATGCTGTTCGGCGGCGGCCTGGCCATCCCCGAGCGCATCCGCAGCGGCGACATCGCGCTCGACCTGGTCCGCCCCGCCTCGCTCCAGCTCTGGTCGCTGGCCGAGGACCTGGGCCGGGCCGCGTACCTGCTGCTGGTGCGCAGCCTCCCGCCGCTGCTGCTCGGCGCGGCCCTGTTCGGCATCACCACCCCCGCCTCCCCGGCCGGATGGGCGGCGGCCCTGACCGGCTTCCTCGTCGGCGTGCTCATCAGCTTCGGCTGGCGCTACCTCGTCGCACTGTCGGTCTGCTGGCTCGCCGACGACCGCGGCGTGGCCGTCGTGTCCCTGGTCCTGACGACGTTCTTCAGCGGCATGATGCTCCCCCTCCACCTGTTCCCCGGCCCGCTGGGCGAGGTGGTCAGAGCCCTGCCGTGGGCCTCCATGGTCCAGGCGCCCGCCGACCTCTACCTCGGCAAGGCCCCCGTCGGGCAGACGCTCGCCCTCCAGGCGCTCTGGGCGGCGACGCTGTTCGCCCTCGGCCTGCTGGCCACCCGCGCCGTCCGCCACAAGGTGGTGATCCAGGGTGGTTAGGACGTACTTCCTGCTGGCCTGGACCTGGACCCGCGCGGCGGCCGCCTACCGCCTCTCCTTCGCCCTGATGGTCGTGTTCGGCCTGGTCACGGGGGCGATCGACGTCGCGGCCATCCTCGTCGTCTTCGCCAACACCACCACCCTGGCCGGCTTCACCCGCGAGGAAGTGCTGTTCCTGTACGGCGCCTCCGCCGTCTCCTTCACCGTCTGCGACACCTTCGTCAGCAACCTCGACCGCATCAGCCAGCACATCAAGGCCGGCACGCTCGACACGATCCTCATCCGCCCGGCCGCCGCGTGGATCCAGATCGCCGCCGACCGCTTCGCGCCCACCAGGATCGGCCGCGTCGTCCAGGCCGTGGCCGTGCTGGCCTACGCCGTCGCCGCGCTCGGCCTCGACTGGCGGCGGGCCTGGATGATCCCCGTCATGATCGTCACCGGCGTCGTCATCTTCACCGCGCTCTGGACGCTCGCCGGCGCGCTGCAGTTCGCGCTGACCGACGCCCCGGAGGTGGTCAACACCTTCACCTACGGCACCCACCAGCTCAGCCAGTACCCCCTCAGCATCTACGCCCGCGACCTGGTCCGCGGCGTCACGTACGCGCTGCCCCTGGCGTTCGTCAACTGGCAGCCCGGCCTCTACGTCCTGGGCCGGGACGACCCGTTCGGCACGCCCGGGTTCATGCGCTTCCTCGGACCGGCCGCCGCGCTGGTCCTCGCCCTGGCCGCCGCGGCGGCCTGGCGGCAGGGCATCAGGCACTACCGATCGACGGGGAGTTAACGATGATCGAGCTGCGCGAAGCGGGACGCTCGTTCAAGGTCAGGCGCACTGTCGTGCACGCCGTACGCGATCTGTCGTTCAGCGTGCCGGCCGGCGAGTTCGTCGGCTACCTCGGGCCCAACGGCGCGGGCAAGTCCACCACGATCAAGATGTTGTGCGGCATCCTCACCCCCACCACCGGCTCGGTGCGGGTGGCCGGGCTCGACCCCTCGCGCCGGCGCACCACGCTCGCCCGGCGCATCGGCGTGGTGTTCGGCCAGCGGACGACCCTGTGGTGGGACCTGCTGCTCAAGGACAGCTTCGAACTGGTCCGGCACCTTTACAAAGTAGATCGTGGAACCTTCCGGGTCCGGCTGGCCGAGCTGACCGAGACCCTCGACCTCGGCTCCTTCCTGCGCACCCCGGTGCGTCAGCTCAGCCTGGGGCAGCGCATGCGCGGCGACCTGGCCGCGGCGCTGCTGCACGCCCCCGACGTGCTGGTGCTGGACGAGCCGACCATCGGCCTCGACGTGGTCAGCAAGGCCAGCATCCGCGGCTTCCTGAAGCGGCAGAACGCCGAACGCGGCACGACCGTGCTGCTGACCACGCACGACCTCGGCGACATCGAGCGCCTGTGCCGCCGGATCATGCTGATCGACCACGGCCGGCTGGCCTTCGACGGGACGCTCGCCGAGCTCATGGCCACGGCGCCGGAGCAGGCCACCATCGAGGACGTGGTGACCAGGCTCTACACCGGCACTCAGTAGTAGCCGCCCTCCTGCGTGGTCTCGTAGTCGTCGTCGTCGAGGTCGTCGTGCGGGCGCGACCAGCGGGAGGGCATCAGCACGGGGATGAACAGGACCACGCCCAGCAGGGCCAGCACGCCCGTGGTGAGCAGGGTCCTGTCGCCCGCGCCGGCGTCCAGGACGATCTGGTGGACCGACGCCTGGTCGGGGATGAGGGACAGCGCCCTGCCGGTGTCGAGGGCGTAGACGACGGTCCAGGCCAGCAGCACCATCGAGGGCACGAACGTGGCCAGCGGCGAGATCCGGCCGGCCACGACGAGGCCGACGACCAGCCCGACCGCGGCCATGGCGCCGAGGGCGATCCACATCTTCTGGTTGTCGGGCGGCGGCGGGGTAATCGCCGCGCTGGCGAGGGCCTGCTGCACGGCCCATCCGCCACCCCCGAGGACGGCCGCCGTGACCACGACGCCGATGAGCAAACCTGCTAAGTGCCGCAACGTTCTCACCTCAAATGTCAACGCGAATGTCAACGCGCTCGGCACGACCCTAGCGACAAATGCCATTTCCGGACCAGGCATCAGCCCGCCCGGAAGTTAGGGGTCTCATGCGACGGGGCCTCGTGAGACCATGTGGCACACATGCGTGCGCGACTTCCCCTCCGGCTCGCGCGGACGGCCGCCTTCGCCGCCGTCTGCGTGACCCTCGCTGCCCTCGCCCACGTGGCGGGCGGCGGCGGGCGTCCGGGGCCGTGGGCGGCGGCGCTGGGCCTGGTGGCGGTGTCCGGCCTGGGGCTGGCGCTGTCCGGCAGGGAACGCTCGGCGCCGCTGATCAACGTCGTGCTGGGGGTGGCGCAGTTCGGCCTGCACGAGCTGTTCGCGGGCGGCAGCCCGTCCTCCTACGTCTTCGAGCACGGCCACGGCCAGGGCCTGGCCGTCAACGCGGGCATGCTGCTCGCGCACCTCACGGCGACCCTGATGACCGGCTGGTGGCTGTCGCGCGGCGAGATCGTGCTGTGGTCGCTGCTGCGCCGGCTGGGGTTGCGGCTCGTGCCGCCGCTGCTCGCGGTCGTGCCCGCGGTGCGGCCGGGCGTCCCGGTCGTGCACACCAGGGTGGTCCCCCCGCAGCCGGGGTTCCGGCACCGGGTGGCCAGGCGTGGTCCTCCACTTCCCGCCTGACCTGCTGACACCCGTAGACCCCTGTCATTTTCCGAAGTGGAGTTCCGCCATGTCCTTCGTCCGTCGCGCGGCGACCGTGCTCGCCGCCGCCACCGCCCTCACCGCCGGCCTGGCGCTGCCCGCGCTGGCCCACGTCTCCATCAACCCGGGCACCGCCGAGCAGGGCGGGTTCACCAAGGTGGCCTTCCGGGTGCCCAACGAGCGGGACGACGCCGCCACGACCAAGGTCCAGGTCAGCTTCCCCACCGACCATCCGCTGGCGTTCGTGTCGGTCAAGCCCGTGCCGGGCTGGGACGTCAAGATCACCGAGGGCAAGCTGCCCAAGCCGGTCAAGACGGAGTACGGCGACCTGGAGGAGGCCGTCACCACGGTCGTGTGGTCCGGCGGCAAGATCAACCCGGGTGAGTTCCAGGAGTTCGAGGTGTCCATGGGCCAGCTGCCCAAGGACGTCGACTCGCTGACGTTCCCGACGAAGCAGACGTACTCCGGCGGCGAGGTGGTCGACTGGGCCGACGCGCCCAAGTCCGACGGCACCGAGGCAGAGCACCCCGTTCCCACGCTGAAGCTCGTCCCGGCCTCCGGCGACGACGACCACCACTCCGCCGCGAGCGCGTCGGCCTCGGCCGCGCCGGCCGCCGCCACGGGCCCGTCGGTGGCGCCGGTGGCGGCCTCCGCGGCCTCCTCCTCCGACGGCACGGCCCGCCTGCTGGGCGGCGCCGGGCTGGTCGTCGGCGTCATCGGCGTCGTCGTCGGCGCCCTGGGCCTGCGCCGCCGGTCGGCCTGACCCGCGCGCCCCTGACCCGCGCGACGCGGCGTCCCCGGCCGGGCACCTCGCCCGGCCGGGGACGCGCCGCCCGGTCAGGACGTGATGTCCTTGCCGGAGAAGCGCGCCCACGCGATCGAGCAGAACAGCACGATGTAGGCGCCGAAGGCCAGCAGCCCGTCCCGCAGCGCCGACAGGTCCATCGGGCTGCGCAGCACCGCGTCGAAGTTGGTGAACCTGGTCGGCAGCAGGTACGGCGTCACCGCGCTCAGCTCCGGGAAGGCCCGCAGCACCTGGCAGACGACCACCAGCACGAGCGTGGCGGCCACCGCCCCGATGGACACCTCGGTGAACGTCGACAGCGCCAGCGCGACGGCCGCCAGCGCCGCCATGCCGGCACCGACGTAGCCGACGGCGATGAGGATGCGCAGCAGCCCCTCGCCCATGGAGATCGTCGTGCCCGACAGCAGCGTCACCGGCCCGGCCGGGAACAGGATCAGCCCGGTGACCAGCGCCGACAGCGCCACCACCGCCGTGACGGCGTAGGCGAAGACGACCGCGTTGAGGTATTTGACGGCCAGCAGACGGGTGCGTCCCGCGGGCGCGGCCAGCAGGTAGCGCAGAGTGCCGCCGCCCGCCTCCCCGGCCACCGAGTCACCGGCGACCACGCTGACGGCGACCGGCATCAGCAGCAGCACGAGGAACGAGAACGCGACGAACGTGAGCATGAGGCTGTTGCCCGCCACGCTCTGGATGAACCCGCCCATCCCGTCGCGGTCGTCGCCGCCGAACGCGCGCAGGGCGAGGCCGAGGACGGCCGGCACGGAGGCGAGCACGGCCAGCATCACCAGGTTGCGCGGCCGGCGGAAGGTCAGGCCCAGCTCCGAGCCGAGCAGCCGCCAGAACGCCCACCTCGCCCGCCGCGGGCCGTCGGCGGCGTCCGTCCCGGCGTCCCGCGCGGGGACGGCCGCGGCCTCTCGGGCCGGGTCCGATGTGTGCCGCTCCACCGTGCGCAGCGTCTCGGTCACGGGCATCAGGCCGGGCATGCGCCCATCGGACCGGCCGTCCCGCGCCTGCGGCGCCCCGGTGTCCCGCGTCTGCGGCGCGTGTGTTGTCTCAGCGTCCGGCGCCGAGGTGTCAGCCGTCGACATCGAAGCCCTCCCCCGTCAGTCCGACGAACACGTCCTCCAGGCTCGGCCGCAGCACGGCCAGCCCCCGTACGGCGACCCCTTCGCCGACCAGCGCGGCGTTGATCCGCTCCGGCGCGTGGCCGCCCAGCTCGGCCGTCACGTCGGCGTCGCCGCGCCGCACGTCGGCCAGCCCCAGCCCGCCGAGCACCCGCGCGGCGTCGGCCACGTCGGGCGTCTCGATCCGGACGCGCGTGGCCAGGCCGCCGTTCAGCGAGGCGATCGTGCCCTGGGCGGCCAGCTTGCCGGTCCGCATGATGGCGGCGTGCGTGCACATCTGCTCGACCTCGGCCAGCAGGTGCGAGGAGACGAAGACGGTGGTGCCGCCGGCGGCGATGTCCTTGACCAGCGCGCGCACCTCGCGGGTGCCCTGCGGGTCGAGGCCGTTGGTCGGCTCGTCCAGGACGAGCAGCTCGCGCGGGCCGAGCAGCGCGGCCGCGATGGCCAGTCGCTGGCGCATGCCGAGCGAATAGTTGCGGTAGCGCTTGCCGGCCGCGGCCGTCAGGCCCACCCGGTCGAGCGCGGCGGCGACGCGCGCCCGCGCGGTGCGGCGCACGGCGGTGGGGTCGGCGGCGTCGAAGCGCATCAGGTTGGCCTCGCCCGACAGGTACGGGTAGAACGCCGGCCCCTCCACCACCGCCCCCACCCGGGGCAGCGCCCGCGGCAGCGGCAGCCCGAGCAGGGAGTGCTCCCCCTCGGTGGGCGCGATGAGGCCCAGCAGCATGCGGATGGTCGTGGTCTTGCCCGAGCCGTTGGGCCCGAGGAAGCCGAAGACCGAGCCGCGCGGCACCGCCAGGTCGAGCGCGTCCACGGCCACCTGGCCGCCGCGGAAACGCTTGGTCAGGCCGCGCGTGACGATGGCGTGCTCCCCGGAGGGCGGGGCCGCCCCGAAGGGCGCCCCCGCTTCCTGCGTGACGGCGGTGGTCACCTGACGCCCGCCGCCTGGGTGATCTCCTCCGGGGTGACCGCGCCGGCCAGCAGGCGGCCGTCGTCGGTCAGCAGGACGGTGACGAGCTTCGTCCTGATCAGCCGGCCCGAGCCCCACGTGCCGCTCACCGGCGTGGCCGACTTCAGGACGGTGTCGGCCAGCGCCCCCACGTCGGCCTTCGAGCCGTCGCCGGGCGTCGGGCCCTCGCCCGCCGCCGGACGGCCGGCCGCCGTGAGGTCCTCCGGCTTGAACGGCAGGACGGCCACGGTCGTCCACCCGTCGCCGACGACCTTGAGCTCGCCCGCGACCTTCTCGGCCTGCTCGGCGTGCTGCTCGGCGCGCTTGGCGTCGCCCAGCTCGCTGAGGTCCTTCTCCTCCACCTTGGCGCCCGCGGGCGGGGTGAAGGCGAAGTTCTCCGCGGCCGGCGGCGTGAACGTCACCTGGGTGAAGCCGACCTGGAAGGCCGGTTCGGCCGAGCCCTTGGCGTAGACCTGGACCTGGAGCGGGACGTAGGTCTCGCCGTCGAGCGCGAGCCGCACCTCCTGCACCAGCGAGCCCTCGTCCTTGGGGGCGAGGACGAGCTGGTAGACCGGACGGCCCGCCACCTCCGCGGTGTTGATCACGCGGACCGCGGTGTGCTCGCCGGCCTTGGCCAGCAGTTGCTCGGCCACCTGCGGCGGCGTCAGCTGGGTCGGCGGCGTGCTGGGCAGCTTGTGCTCCTGGCCCGTGCCCGGCTTGATGGTCAACCTGGTCGCGGTGTTGGTGGCGCTCTCCCAGTACCAGCCCTGGTCGCCGTTGACGATCAGGTTGGTCTCGTTCAGCTGGGTCGGCATGGCCACCCGGAACCGGTCGGCGCCGCCGTACCAGACCTTGATCTCGTGCGAGCCGGACAGCAGGCTCAGCGGCGACTCACCGCCGGTCTGGGGCAGCGACGGCAGGCCGAGCGAGGCCGTCTGCTGCACCGTGCCGGACATGGGCGGCAGGCCGCCTCCCTTGCTCGTCGCCGCCACGGCGTCGGCCAGCAGCTGCTGGGCCGAACGCTCGGGCAGGACGGGCTCGCCGCTCACCGCCGCGATGACCGGGCCGGCTCCGATCGCGCCACCGATCAGCGCCGCCGCGGCGATCGGGACTCCCCACCTCACGAACGTGCCTCTGCGCATCTCACTCCTTAACGGTATGTCGATGACCAGAGCCTGCGGCATGCATCCTGTGGCCGGCCTGAGACTGTCTGAGACGCCTCTCAGCCTTCTCAGCGGCGTCTCAGCTCAGGGACGGGAGAATCAGCACATGAGAGTACTGGTCGTCGAGGACGAGCGGCGGATGGCCGCGGCCCTCCAGCGCGGGCTGCAGGCCGAGGGGTTCGCCGTGGACCTCGCCCACGACGGCGAGGAGGGCCTGCACGCGGCCAGGCAGGGCGACTACGACGTCGTGGTGCTGGACATCATGCTGCCGAGGCTGTCGGGCT
>NZ_JBSFGJ010000349.1:0-9861 GCF_053596515.1 Nonomuraea sp. NPDC001684 | reverse complement strand
TCGAGGCGGGCCGCCAGGCTCTGCCTGCGGGCGTCCCGGCCGCCCGCGCCGAGCACGGTGACCGGGATGTCGGGAAAGGGATGACCGGCCCGGATACGCCTACCAGGTGCGCCGCGCCGACTTCGACTCCCTCCTGCTGGCCAGGGCCAGGGAGCTGGGCGCGACGGTGTTCGAGGAGGCCACGGTCAAGGACCTGGTGTTCGACGGCGACCGCGTCACCGGCGTCACGTACACGGTGAAGGGCGACGCCGAGCAGCGCACCGCCCGCTGCCGCCTGCTGATCGACGCCACCGGGCAGCAGCACCTGCTGGCCCGCCGCTTCGACCTCATCGAGTACCACGACGACCTGCGCAACATCGCGGTCTGGTCGTACTGGCAGGGCTGCAAGCGCTACGGCGGCACGCGCTTCGGCGACACCGTCACCGAGAACCGCCCCGCGGGCTGGTTCTGGTTCATCCCCCTGCACGACGGCACGGTGAGCGTCGGCTACGTCACCCCCATCGAGGAGTACAAGAAGTCCGGCAAGAGCCTGGAGGACCTGTACGCCTCGGAGCTGGCCGCCGCCGAGGAGGTGCGGGCCCTGACCGAGGGCGCCACCCGGGTCAGCGGCTTCCGCAGCATCCGCGACTGGTCCTACACCTGCACCCGCTTCCACGGGCCCGGCTGGGCCCTGGTGGGCGACGCGGCGGCCTTCATCGACCCGCTGCTGTCCACCGGCGTCGGCCTGGCGCTGCGCGGCGCCCACGGGCTGGCCGGCGCGGTGGACGAGATCCTCGCCGACCCGGCCTCGGAGGAGGCCGTGCTGGCGCGCTACGAGAAGGACTACCGCGAGTTCCTGAACTCCCTGCTGGACTTCGTGCGCTTCTTCTACGACCGCACCAAGCACAAGGAGGAGTACTGGGACAGGGCGCAGAAGACCCTCGACCCCAGCAAGCTCCGCCCCCGCAAGATCGACTTCGCCACGATGCTCTCGGGCGTCTCCGGCATCCACGCCATCTTCCACGACGACTGAGGAACCCGTTGATGTCGCCTACAACTGTGCACGGACACGTCGCCGAGCAGGCCAGGCGCACGCCCGACGCGGTCGCGGTGTCGGCGGGCCCGGTGCGGCTGACCTACCGGGAGCTCGACGAGCGGGCCAACCGCCTCGCCCACCGCCTGCGCGGGCTCGGCGCCGGCCCCGAGACGCCGGTCGCGGTGCTGATGGAGCGCTCGGCCGAGCTGGTCGTCACGCTCCTCGCGATCCTCAAGACGGGCGGCTGCTACCTGCCCGTCCACAGCGCCTACCCGGCCGACCGCCGGCAGTGGATCGTCGACTCGTCCGGGACGCCCGTCCTGGTCGCCGACCGCGCCAAGGCCGCCGCGGGCCTGCCGTCGGCCCCCGCGACGCTGCTGGCCGACGACGACCCCGCCACCGCGGCGCAACCGGCCACGGCGCCGGACGTCGCCGCCGGCCCGGACGACCTGGCCTACGTCATCTACACCTCGGGCTCGACCGGGCACCCCAAGGGCGTCGCGGTCACCCACTGGGACGTGCTGGGCCTGGCCCTCGACCCCTGCTGGGACACCGGCGCCCACGAGCGCGTCCTGATGGTCGCGCCGTACGCCTTCAACGTCTCGACGTACGAGCTGTGGGTGCCGCTGCTGCACGGCGGCACGATCGTCGTGGCGCCGCCCGGCGAGCCGGACCTCGACACCCTGCGCCGGCTGATCCGCGAGGAGCGGATCACCGGGCTGCACCTGACCGCAGGACTGTTCCGCGTCGTGGCCGAGGAGGGGGCGGACTGCCTGGCCGGCGTCCGCGAGGTGCTCACCGGCGGCGACGTGATCGTGCCCGCCGCCGTCCGCCAGGTGCTGGCCGCCTGCCCGGGGACGACCGTGCGGGCCATGTACGGCGCGACCGAGGTGACCCTGTTCTCCACCCACGCGCCCCTGACCGCCGGCACCGAGCTGGGCACCACCGTGCCGGTCGGCGGCCCGATGCGGGACGTGCGGCTCTACGTGCTCGACGACCGCCTCAGCCCGGTCCCCGGCGACCTGGAGGGCGAGCTGTACATCGCGGGCAGGGGAGTGGCCCGGGGCTACTACGGCCGTCCCGACCTGACCGCCGAGCGCTTCGTCGCCGACCCGTTCGGCGGGCCCGGCGAGCGCATGTACCGCACCGGCGACCTGGTCCGGCGCAACGACGACGGGCAGATCGAGTTCATCGGGCGGGCCGGCGACCAGGTCAAGATCCTGGGCTTCCGGGTGGAGCTGGCCGAGGTGGAGGCCGTGCTGGCCGGCTATCCCGGGCTGGCGCACGTCGCCGTCGTGGCCGGGCAGTCGCGGCAGGGCGACAAACGTCTGGTCGCCTACGTCGTGCCGGCCGCCGAGGCCCCCGACCCCGCCGCGCTGCGCGCCCACGTGCGCACGTCGCTGCCGGACTACATGGTGCCCACGGCGTTCGTCGTGCTGGACGCGCTGCCCCTGACCGCCAACGGCAAGGTGGACCGCGCGGCCCTGCCCGACCCCGACACCGAGCCCGGCTCGGCCTACCGCGCGCCGCAGAACCCCCGCCAGGAGGTCCTGTGCACGGTGTTCGCCGAGGTGTTCGGCGTCGAGCGGGTCGGCGTGGACGACAGCATCTTCGACCTGGACGTCCAGTCGCTGCTGGCGATGCGGCTGGTCAGCCGGATCCGCGCGGCGCTCGGCGTGAACCTGTCCATCGGCGACCTGTTCGACGCGGCGACCGTGGCCGGCCTGGACGAATGGCTAGAGGCCGGCGCGCGCACCCAGTGAGAGGGACGAGATGAGCAACCCATTCGACGACCGGGACGCGGCCTTCCGCGTGCTGGTGAACCACGAGGGCCGGCACTGCCTGTGGCCCGCCTTCGCCGACGTGCCCGCGGGATGGGAGGTCGCCTTCGGCCCCGCCGTCCGCGACGCCTGCACCGAATACGTCACCGCCCACTGGACGGACCTGCGCCCGCGCGGTCTCGCCGCCCGGACGGACGCCGGATAGCCCATGACCGCCACGACGATCTTCGACGACCTGCGCCTGGACCACATCGGCTTCTACGTCGGCGACCTGGACGGCGAGACCGCCCGGCTGACCGGCTCCCTGGGCCTGGCGGCCTACGCCACGGCCCAGGACGGCCGGGCCCGCGCGGCGGCCCTGGGCGCGAACCGGATCAGGTTCACGCTCACCCAGCCGCTGGCCGCCGACCACCCCGGCGCCGGCTACCTCGACCGGCACGGCGACGGCGTGTCCGACATCGCGCTGGGCGTGCCCGACGCCGCGGCCGCCTACCACGAGGCGGTGCGGCGCGGCGCCCGTCCGGTCTCGGCCCCCGCCGGGCGCGACGGCTTCGTCACGGCCGCCGTCCACGGCTTCGGCGACGTGCTGCACACGTTCGTGCAGCGCCCGGCCGGGGCACGGGAGCGCGCGCTGCCCGGCTTCCGCGACACCGCGCCGCGGCCGGCCGATTCGGCCCTCGGGCTGCGGGAGGTGGACCACCTGGCCGTGTGCGTCCCGGCCGGGGAGCTCGACGCCACCGTCGAGTGGTACCGGCGGGTGCTCGGCTTCGACCTCACCTTCGCCGAGCGCATCGCCGTCGGCTCGCAGGCCATGACCACCAAGGTCGTGCGCAGCCGCGGCCGCGGCGAGGTGACGTTCACCCTGATCGAGCCGGACGTGACCAGGACGCCCGGCCACATCGACGAGTTCCTGCGCGACCACGGCGGCGCGGGCGTGCAGCACCTGGCGCTGGCCGCCGCCGACATCGTGACCGCGGTGGAGGGCACCGCGGCCCGCGGGGTGGAGTTCCTGACCGCCCCCGACGTCTACTACAGCCTGCTCGCCGAACGGGTCCGGCCGGTGAAGTACCCGCTGGAGGACCTGGCCCGGCTCGACATCCTCGTCGACGAGGACCACGACGGGCAGCTCTACCAGATCTTCGCCCGCTCCACCCACCCCCGCGACACCTTCTTCTTCGAACTCATCGAGCGACTGGGCGCCCGCAGCTTCGGCAGCGGCAACATCAGCGCCCTCTACCGGGCCGTGGAGCTCCAGCGCAGCGGCCGACGCGATGCCCGCACGGAGGCGGCAGCATGACCATTTCCCCGCCGGCGATCCGGTACCCCCTGTCCTACACCCAGCACTTCCTGCGCCTGTTCGACCAGGGCGACGCCCAGGGGCCCTTCAGCGCCCGCTACAACATCGTCGTCGGCTGGCGCCTGCGCGGCCGCATCGACGTCGACACCCTCCAGCTCGCCATGGACGACGTCGCCGACCGGCACGACGCGCTCAACATGACGATCACCCGTGGGGAGGGGGAGGCGTACCAGGTGCGGCAGCCGTCCGCGCCGGCCCGGCTGCTCGTGGTCGACCTGCCGGCCGCCGCCCCCGAGGAGCGCGCGCTGCGGGCCGAGGAGCTGCTGACCGAGGTCGAGGCCGGCTCCTACAGCCTCCAGGAGCTGCCGCACCTGCGCGCCATCCTCGGCCGGTTCGACGACGAGGACGCGGTGCTGGCGCTGATCGTGCACCACACCGCGGGCGACGGCTGGTCCATGCAACTGCTCATCCGCGACATCGTCACCCGCTACGCCGAGCGCCGCGGCCACGCCGTGCCGCCGCTGCCCGAGCCCCGGCCCTACCACGAGTACGCCGGACGGCAGCAGGAGCAGGCCGGCAGCGCCGAGACCCAGGCCGCCCGCGACTTCTGGGCCGAGCTGCTGCGCGGGGCGCGCATGCTGGCCGTCCCCACCGACCACGCCAGGTCGGCCGGGCTGGCCAAGCTCTGCCCGGTCCACCGGTTCTCGCTGCCCAAGGACGTCTCCGCCCGGGTGATCAGCTACGCCAGGACGATGCGCAGCTCGCCGTTCATGGTGCTGCTGGCCGCCTACAACGTGCTGCTCAGCCGGATCACCGGGGCCACCGACCTGGTCGTCCCGGTGATCAGCTCCGGACGCGGGCAGCCGGAGTTCCAGGAGACCGTGGGGCCGTTCTTCAACTTCCTGCCGCTGCGCACCGGCCTCGACGGCTGCGCCACCTTCCGGCAGGTCGTCGAGCGCTCCCGCCGCACCTGCATGGACTCCTACGCCAACGAGATCCCGTTCCTGCAGATCGTGGCCGAGGCGCCCGAGCTGATGGCCGACGCCGCGCTGGAGAGCAAGGCGCTGTGCGCGCTGCAGGTCTGGCAGTTCGCCACCGGCCTGGACGGCGAGCGCGTCGGCGACCTGGAGATCGCCGAGGTCCGCGAACGCCTGCTGGACCAGCCCAACGGCACCGACATCCCCGACGGCGCGCTGCTCACCTTCGACATCGCCCCCTCCGGCGAGATCTTCGGCAACTTCGCCTACAACAGCAACCTGTTCACCGAGAGCACGATCGTGACGATGGTGGCCGACTTCGGCGAGATCCTGCGCGCCGGCCTGGCCGCCCCCGACTCGCCTCTGGAGTGATCGCCATGCGCGTGATGTTCACCGTCTTCCCCGCGACGGCGCACTTCCTGCCGATCGTGCCCTACGCCTGGGCGTTGCAGGCGGCCGGGCACCAGGTGGTGGTGGCGGCCCCGCCGGGCGTCGACACCGGGGTCTCGGTGCCCGACTTCCACCGGTCGGTGAACGCGGCCGGGCTGACCGCGGTCTCCTGCGGCGCGCCCGAGCCGCTGTCGGTGCACGACCGCGGCTACCCCGGGTTCGCCGGCCTGATCCCGACGATCGAGGAGTCGGAGCGCCTGGTCGCCGCGCTCGGCATCACCGAGGCGGAACGCCCGCCCTGGGATGTCTTCTACCACTTCGCGCTGCTGACCATGCGCAACTACCATCCGCCGGAGCCCCGCCAGGACGTGCGGGCCGTCGTCGAGTTCGCCCGCGAGTGGCGGCCCGACCTCGTCCTGTGGGATCCGTGGTTCCCGTGCGGCGCGGTGGCGGCCCGGGTCTGCGGCGCCGCCCACGCCCGTACGCTGCTGGCCCCCGACTACACCGCCTGGGCCGCGGACAAGTTCGCCGGCAGCGGCGAGCGGAACCCCATGACCGGGGTGATCGGCCCGCTGGCCGACAGGTACGGCGTGACCGTCGACGACAACCTGCTGCTCGGCGACTGGACGGTGGACCCGTTCCCGCCCGGGATGAGCCTGCCCACCCCCGGCGTGCGCCGCCTGCCCGTCCGGTACGTCCCCTACACCGGGGCGAGCGTCGTGCCCGAGTGGCTGCGCCGACCGCCGGAGCGGCCGCGGGTGGCGATCTCGCTGGGCGTGTCGATGCGCACGTTCTTCAAGGGCGACTGGGGGCGCACCGCCAAGCTGATGGAGGCCGTGGACGGCCTGGACGCCGAGGTCGTCGCCACCCTGGACGCCAACCAGCTGCTCGACCTGGACCGCCCGCTGCCCGCCAACGTGCGCGTGTTCGACTACGTGCCGCTCGACCAGCTCCTGCCGACCTGCTCGGCGATCATCCACCACGGCTCGATCGGCACCTTCGCGGCCGCCTCGGCCATGAACGTCCCGCAGGTCGTCTGCGACACCGACGAGCACAACCGGCTCGTCGGCACCCCCGTCGAGGGCGGCATCGACTGGCAGCTCCAGTGCCAGAAACAGCTCACCTCGACCCGAACCTCCCGGTACGTCACCACGCGCGGCGCCGGCGTGCGGATCAACCACCAGACGCAGTCCGCGGCCGAGATCCGCGACGAGCTGCTGCGCGTGCTGAAGGACCCCTCGTTCACCAAGGGCGCGGCCGCCATCCACGAGGACTGGCTGGCCACGCCGAGCCCGACCGACATCGTCGCGGAGCTGGAGCGGCTGACCGCCGCCGCCCGGTAGCCGTCGACCCCTCAGACAGGAGGCGGACAGTTGCGGATCCTGGTCACCGGCGGCGCCGGTTTCATCGGCTCGGAGTTCGTCAGAGCCACGTTGCGCGACTCGCCGGGCACGCGGGTCACCGTCCTGGACAAGCTCACCTATTCCGGCAACCTGGAGAACCTCGACCCGGTGGCCGGCCACCCGGGGCTGCGCTTCGTGCAGGGCGACACCGCCGACCCGCTCGTGGCCGACGAGGTGGTGGCCGGGCAGGACGCGATCGTGCACTTCGCCGCCGAGACGCACGTCGACCGGTCGATCGTCAGCGCGACCGGCTTCGTGCGCTCCAACGTGCTGGGCACCCAGACCCTGCTGGAGGCGGCCCTGCGGCACGGCGTCGGCCGCTTCGTGCACGTCTCCACCGACGAGGTGTACGGCTCCATCGCCGAGGGCTCGTGGACCGAGGAGACGCCGCTCGCGCCGAACGTGCCGTACGCGGCCTCCAAGGCCGGCTCGGACCTGCTCGCGCTGGCCTTCCACCGCACGCTCGGCCTGGACGTCGTGATCACCCGCTGCACCAACAACTACGGCCACTACCAGTTCCCCGAGAAGGTCATCCCGCTGTTCGTCACCAATCTGCTCGAAGGCCGCCGGGTGCCCCTGTACGGCGACGGCGGCAACCGGCGCGACTGGCTGCACGTCTCCGACCACTGCCGGGCCATCCGGATGGTCCTCGACCGCGGCCGGGCCGGCGAGGTCTACCACATCGGCGGCGGCAGCGAGCTGAGCAACCTGGAGCTGACCGCCCGCCTGCTGGAGGCGTGCGGCGCGGGCTGGGACATGGTCGAGCACGTTCCCGACCGGCCGGGGCACGACCTGCGCTACTCCCTCGACATCTCCAAGATCGAGCGGGAGCTGGGCTACGCGCCGTCGGTCGACTTCGAGACCGGGCTGGCCGCGACCGTCGCCTGGTACCGGGACAACCGGTCCTGGTGGGAACCGCTCAAGCACCGCGAGCTCGCCGTGGCCGCCCACTGAAGATCATGAGGAGAAGCCATGCAGGACATTGTCCGACGTCTTGACACGTGCCGGGTCTGCGGGCGCGACGACTGGCTGGAGGTCACCTCCTTCGGGTCCGTGCCGCTGGCCAACGGCTTCCTCGACCCCGCCGACCTCCCGGCCGAGGAGCCCGCCTACCCCGTGGACGTCATCGTGTGCCGCAACTGCCGGCTGATGGCCATCCGGCACGTGATCAGGCCCGACGTGCTGTTCCGGCACTATGTGTACGTCACCTCCGAGTCCGACCAGATGACCGGCCACATGCGGCGCATCGTCGGCTGGTGCACCCGCCGGGCCGGGCTCGCGCCCGGCGAGCTGGTCGTCGAGCTGGGCAGCAACGTCGGCCTGCAGCTCGCGCTCTTCCAGGAGCAGGGGCAGCGGGTCGTCGGCGTGGACCCGGCCGAGAACCTGGCCGAGATCGCCAACGCCCGCGGCGTGCGCACGCTGCCCGAGTTCTTCGGCGCCGACCAGGGCCGCCGCATCCACGCCGAGCAGGGCGAGGCCAAACTGGTGCTCGGCCGCCAGTGCTTCGCCCACATCGACGACGTGCACAACGTGCTGGACGGCGCCACCGCCGTGCTGGCCCCCGACGGGCTGGTCGCGATCGAGGTCCCGTACCTGCTGGACCTGCTGGAGGAGAACCAGTTCGACACGATCTACCACGAGCACCTGTCGTACTACTCGGTCACCACGCTGAGCCACCTGTTCGCGCGGCACGGCCTGCGCATCGTGGACGTCGAGCGGGCGGCCGTGCACGGCGGCTCGATCGTCGTCTTCGCCGCCAGGGAGGGCTCGGCCCACCCTGCCCGCCCCTCCGTGAACCGGCTGCTGTCGCTGGAGCGGCAGAGCGGCCTCGACTCCGACGAGGCCTACCTGGCCTTCGCCGAGCGCGCCCACCAGGTGATCAAGCAGATCGGCGACCTCGTGCGCGACCTGGCCGGGCGCGGCCTGACCGTCGCCGGGTACGGCGCGCCGTCCAAGGGCACCACCCTGCTGCAGTTCTGCGAGCTCGGCCCGGCCGAGGTGCGCTTCTGCAGCGACACCACCAGTCTCAAGCACGGCCGGCTGCTGCCCGGCACCCGCATCCCCTGCCGCTCGCCCGAGCAGGCCCGCGACCAGCAGCCCGACTACTACCTGCTGCTCGCCTGGAACTACGCCGACGAGATCATCTCCAAGGAGCAGGACTTCCTGCGCCGCGGCGGCAAGTTCATCATCCCCATCCCGCAGCCGAGGGTCGTGACGGCCGAGCCCGTCCCGGCGGTGGCCTGAAGGAGATCTGCATGGAATACGGATCCGACCACGCCGAGTACTACGACCGCGTCTTCCGCAGCCGCGGCAAGAGCTTCGAGGGCGAGGCCCGGGAGCTCGACCGGATCATCAGGGAGCGGTCGCCGCACGCGGCCTCGCTGCTCGACGTCGCCTGCGGCACCGGCGCGCACCTGGAGACCTTCGCCAAGCTCTTCGACCACGTCGAGGGGGTCGAGCTGTCGCCCGACATGCGGGAGGTCGCCGGACGGCGGCTGCCCGGCGTGCCGCTGCACGCCGGCGACATGCGCACCTTCGACCTCGGACGCACCTTCGACGCCGTGACCTGCATGGGCAACGCCGTCGGCGAGCTGGGCTCCTACGACGAGCTGGTGGAGGCCGTCGGCCGGATGGCGGCCCACCTGGCGCCCGGCGGCGTCCTCGTCGTCGAGCCCTGGTACTTCCCGGAGAACTTCCTCGACGGGCACGTCGGCGGCCACACGCTGGTGGAGGAGGGGCTGGTCATCTCCCGCATGACGCACTCGCGCAGGGAGGGCGGCAAGAGCCGGCTGGAGGTGCGGTTCAGGGTCGCCGACGCCTCGGGTTTCAAGGAGTTCGCCGAGGTCCTGTACTCCAGCCTGTTCACCTGCGACCAGTACCTGGAGGCGTTCGCCAAGGCGGGCTGCCAGGCCGAGTTCCGGCCCGCGTTCAAGCTGGCCGACGGCCGGCCCAACAGCCCCGGGCTGTTCGTCGGCGTGCGCGAGGAGGCCGGCGATGG
>NZ_JBSFGJ010000348.1:0-9882 GCF_053596515.1 Nonomuraea sp. NPDC001684 | reverse complement strand
GTCGCGGCGCTGCCAGGTGACCTGCATGATGACCGAGCCCATGACGTAGTTGGACAGGCTGTAGGCGGCCTGCGGGCCGTCCAGGCCGGCCCCGGACAGGGTGCGGTAGAGGAACTCGGTGCGCTCCAGGGCGTGGGGGCCCATGAGCGGGCGGTCGAGGATGGTGGCCGACCAGGAGTGGCGCAGCAGGGCGGCGCGCCAGCCGTCCATCAGGTCGCGCGCGGCGGCCTGCCAGTCGTCGTGCCCGCCGGGGAGCGGCACCTCGCCGAAGACGGCGTCCAGCGCCAGGTCCAGGACGTCCTCCTTGGTCCGGACGTGCCAGTAGAGGGTGGTCGAGCCCGTGTCGAGGCGTTCGGCCAGGCGGCGCATGGTCAGCCCGGCCACGCCCTCCTCGTCGAGCAGCGCGACGGCCTCGGTGACGATCCGGTCGAGCGTCAGCCTCGGCTTGGCGTCCTTGCGGGGGCGAACCCAAACGTTGTCCACCCGACGGATAATACGGTGTACGCGAACCGGATCGATGGTCTAGTAATGGAACATGGGTCATATCGAGGTGAGCGGCTTGACGTACCTGCTGCCGGACGGGCGTCCGCTGCTGCTGGAGGCGTCGTTCAAGGTGGGCGACGGCGCCAAGGCGGCGCTGGTCGGCCCCAACGGCGCGGGCAAGACGACGCTGCTCCGGCTGATCGCGGGCGACCTGCGGCCCGACGACGGGCGCGTCACCACCGGCGGCGGCGTCGGGGTGATGCGGCAGTTCCTCGGCACCGGCAGCGTGCGCGACCTGCTGCTGGGCGTCGCGCCCGCGCGGGTCCGGGCGGCCGCCGCCGAGCTGGCCCGCGCCGAGACGGCGATCGGGCTGCGCGACGACGAGCCCCGGCAGCTCGCCTACGCCCAGGCCGTCGCCGACTACGCCGACGCGGGCGGCTACGAGCTGGAGGTGGTGTGGGACGCGTGCGCGACCGAGGCGCTCGGGCTGCCGTACGAGCAGGTCGCCGGCCGGAGCCTGGCCACGCTGTCCGGCGGCGAGCAGAAGCGGCTGATGCTGGCGGCGCTGCTGCGCGGCCCCGACGAGATCCTGCTGCTCGACGAGCCGGACAACTACCTCGACGTGCCGGCCAAGCAGTGGCTGGAGCGGGCGATCAGGAGCTCGGCCAAGACCGTGCTGCTGGTCTCGCACGACCGGCGGCTGCTGGCCGAGGCGGCCGATCGGATCGTCACCGTCGAGGGCCGCGAGGTGTGGGTGCACGGCGGCGGCTTCGCCGGGTACGCCGAGGCCCGCAGGCGGCGCGGCGAGCGCCTGGAGGAGCGGCGGCGGCGCTGGGAGGACGAGCGGGCCCGGCTGCGCCGGCTGGTGCACGTGCTGCGGCAGCGGTCGGCGAACAACGACGCGCTGGCGGGGGCCTACCGGTCGGCGGTGTCCCGGCTGGAGCGCTTCGAGCGGGCGGGGCCGCCTAACCGGCCGCCGAAGGAGCAGAACGTACGGATGCGGCTGCGCGGCGGGCGCACCGGGAAGCGGGCCGTGACGTGCGAGAACCTGGAGCTGACCGGGCTGGTGCGGCCGTTCTCGGCCGAGGTGGCCTACGGCGAGCGGGTCGGCGTGCTCGGCCTGAACGGCACCGGCAAGAGCCACTTCCTGCGCCTGCTGGCCGGCGAGCCCGTCGCGCACACCGGCGTGGCCCGGCTGGGCGCCCGCGTCGTCCCCGGCCATTTCGCGCAGACCCACCTGCGGCCCGACCTGCACGGACGGCCCATCGGCGAGCTGGTGACGGAGACGTTCGCGCTGACCAGGAACGACGCCATGGCCGCGCTGGCCCGCTACGAGCTGGCGCCGGCCGGCGGGCAGCGGTTCGAGACGTTGTCCGGCGGCCAGCAGGCGCGGCTGCAGATCCTGCTGCTGGAGCTGTCGGGGGCGACGCTGCTGCTGCTCGACGAGCCGACCGACAATCTCGACCTGGCCAGCGCCCAGGCGTTGCAGGAGGGCCTCAACGGCTTCGCGGGAACGGTGCTGGCGGTCACGCACGACCGCTGGTTCGCCGACGACCTGGACCGCCACCTGATCTTCGGCGCGGACGGCGTGGTGCGGGAGAGCCCCGAACCTCGCTGGGACCTCTAGCCGGCGCCGGCCAGGCCGCGCTCGCGGCGCAGCGTCGAGACCGTCATCGTCTCGTCGACCGCCTCGGGCGAGAGCACGTGGTCGAGCACCATCACCGCGCAGCCGCTGATGCCCGCGCCCGCGCCGAGCCGGCTCGGCTCGATGCGCAGCCGCCGGGTGGCCAGGGCGGTGGAGCGGCGGTAGACGACCTCGCGGATGCTCGACACCAGCGGGCCGAACGCCTCGGCCATGTCGCCGCCGAGCACCACGACCGAGGGGTTGAGGATGTTGACCGCCCCGGCCAGCACCTCGCCGATGCGGCGGCCGGCCGTGCGCACGATGGCCATCGTCTCGGCGTCGCCCGCGCGCACCAGCGCGGTCACGTCGGCGATGGTGCCGACGTCCTTGCCCGCCTCGCGCAGGTCGCGCAGCAGCGCGGTGCCGCTGGCGACGGAGTCGACGCAGTCGGTGTTGCCGCAGCGGCACAACACGCCGCCGCCGTCGAGCACGGGGATGTGACCGATCTCGCCGGCCGCGCCGAGCGCGCCGCGCAGGATCTCGCCGCCGGCGATCACGCCCGCGCCGATGCGGGTGGAGACCTTCACGAACATCAGGTCGCCGAGGTCGGGGTAGGCGCCGCGGTGCTCGCCGATGGCCAGCACGTTGACGTCGTTGTCGACGAGCACCGGCACGGGGAACCGCTCGCGGATGATCGGCGGGATGACCACGCCGGTCCAGGAGGCCATCACCCGGGCGCTCTCGGTGCGGCCCTGGGCGAACTCGACGGTGGCGGGCACGCCCATGCCGACGCCCCTGACGCAGGAGCCGGGGCGGTCACCGAGCAGCTCGTCCCAGGTGTCCATGAGCAGCGGGAGCACGACGTCGGGGCCCTGCTCGACGTCGATGAAGAAGTCGCGGCCGGCCAGCTCGCGCCCGGCCAGGTCGCAGACCGCGACCCGGGTGCGGCTCGCGCCCAGCGCGGCGACCAGGACGACGCCGCCCCCGGCGTTGAACTCCAGCCGGACCGGCGGCCGCCCGCCGGTCGAGGGGGCGTCGGTGCGCTCGACGACCAGGCCGCGCTCGAGCAGCTCGCCGACGCGCAGTTGCACCGCCGGGCGCGACAGACCGGTCACCCGGCCGAGGTCGGCGCGCGTGACGGCCTCACCCGTGCGGATGAGGCGGAGCACCTCGCCACTCGTGGCGAGGGTCGCGGCGGTACGTCGAGGCATCGGCCCAGTGAATCACATGGGCTTCGGTAATGAAAAGTGAAGACTTTTTCATCTCAGATGCCAAAACCCTGCTTGTGCACGACCCAAACTCTCGTTAGTGTCCGTTCTGTCCTTGCTTGGTAGATCAACGGAGCTTCGCCTTGTCCCCCCTCTCGACCGCCAGCCCCGCCCATACCGCCGATCTCGTCGTCTTCGGCGGCACCGGCGACCTGTCCATGCGCAAGCTGATCCCGGCGCTCTACCACAGCGACAGGGACGGCCGGCTGTCCCCCGAGACCCGCGTCATCGCCATGTCCCGGGGCGGGCTGACCGACGCCGACTTCCGCGGCAAGGTGGACGCCGAGGTACGCGACCAGGTCCCCGTGGACGACCCCGCCGTCTGGCAGCGCTTCCTGGGCCGCCTGCACCACGTCTCGGTGGACGTCGGCGGCGAGGACAAGTCGGGCTGGGGCGCGCTGACCAGGCTGCTGGCCGGTCACGAGCAGCGCGACCGGGTGTTCTACCTGGCCAGCCCGCCGATGACGTTCGGCCCCTTCTGCCGCGAGCTGGAGGAGGCCGGCCTGGTCACCCCGCTGTCGCGGGTGGTGCTGGAGAAGCCGCTCGGCCGCGACCTGCCCAGCGCCCAGCGGATCAACGACGAGGTCGGCGCCATCTTCGACGAGCGCCAGATCTTCCGCATCGACCACTACCTGGGCAAGGAGACGGTGCAGAACCTGCTGGTGCTGCGCTTCGCCAACGCCTTCCTGGAGCCGATCTGGAACTCGTTGTGGATCGACCACGTCCAGATCACCGCCGCCGAGACCGTCGGCACGCCGGGACGGCGCGGCTACTACGACCACGCGGGCGCGCTGCGCGACATGGTGCAGAACCACCTGCTCCAGCTGCTCACGCTGACCGCGATGGAGCCGCCGTCGCGCAACGACCGCGAGTCCATCCGGGACGAGAAGGTCAAGGTGCTGCAGTCGCTGCGGCCGATCGTGGGGACCGAGGTGGACCGGTTCACCGTGCGCGGCCAGTACACCGAGGCCGGCGGCATGCCGTCCTACCTGGACGAGCCCGCCTCCACGCCGACGACCGAGGCCTCGCGGCGGGTGGAGACCTTCACCGCGATCCGGGCCGAGATCAAGAACTGGCGCTGGGCGGGGGTGCCGTTCTACCTGCGGACCGGCAAGCGCATGCCGTACCGGCGGTCGGAGATCGTGGTGCAGTTCAAGGACGTGCCGCACTCCATCTTCCCCGGCGGCACGCCGAACCGCCTGGTGCTGCGGCTGCAGCCCGAGGAGGGCATCGAGCTGCACATCATGGCCAAGGAGCCGGGCGCGGGCGAGGTGACGCTGAAGCCGGTGCCGCTGTCGCTCAGCTTCGGCAAGACGTTCACCGCGCGGGTGCCGGAGGCCTACGAGCGGCTGCTGACCGACGTGCTGGCGGGCAACCCGACGCTGTTCATGCGGCGTGACGAGGTGGAGGCGGCCTGGCGCTGGATCGATCCGATCCTGGCGGCCTGGGAGTCCTCCGCCGACCTGCCCGAGCCCTACCCCGCAGGAACCACCGGCCCCGCCGGGGCCCACGAACTGCTCGGCCGCAGCGGTCGCGCCTGGCACGAGGAGGAAGACCTGTGAATTCCGTCATCCAGGAGATCACCGATCGGATCGCCGAGCGCAGCGCGGCCAGCCGTACCGCCTACCTGGCGCGGATCCGGCGCGACGGCGAGGCGGCGCGGGCCAAGGGCCCGGCGCGCGCCCACCTGGGCTGCGCGAACCTGGCGCACGGCTTCGCCGCCGCCTCCGACGAGGACAAGCTGATCTTGCGCGGTGCCGGGAGCGCTGCCAAGCCCGGCGTGGCGATCGTGACCAGCTACAACGACATGCTCTCCGCTCACCAGCCGTACGAGACCTACCCGCCCGAGCTGAAGGCGGCGGTGCGCAGGGCGGGCGGCGTGGCGCAGGTCGCCGGCGGCGTGCCCGCGATGTGCGACGGCATCACGCAGGGCCGCGCCGGCATGGAGCTGTCCCTCTACAGCCGCGACGTGATCGCCATGGCGGCCGCCATCGCGCTGTCGCACGACATGTTCGACTCGTCGCTGCTGCTGGGCGTCTGCGACAAGATCGTGCCGGGCCTGTTCATCGGGGCGCTGCACTTCGGGCACCTGCCGGCGATCTTCGTGCCGGCCGGGCCGATGACCTCCGGCCTGCCGAACAAGGTCAAGGCGCGCACCCGCCAGCTCTTCGCCGAGGGCAAGGTCGGACGGGCGGAGCTGCTGGACGCCGAGGCCGAGTCCTACCACTCCCCCGGCACCTGCACCTTCTACGGCACCGCCAACTCCAACCAGGCGCTGATGGAGGTCATGGGCCTGCACCTGCCCGGCTCGACGTTCGTCAACCCGCACACCGAGCTGCGGCACGCCCTGACCGCGGCGGCCGGCCGCCGCGCGGTGGAGATCACCGCCCACGGCCCGGAGTACACGCCGATCGGCGAGCTGGTGGACGAGAAGTCGATCGTGAACGCCTGCGTGGCGCTGCTGGCCACCGGCGGCTCCACCAACCACACGCTGCACCTGGTCGCCATGGCCGCCGCCGCGGGCATCGTGCTGACCTGGGACGACCTGGCCTGCCTGTCGCGCGTCGTGCCGTCGCTGACCAAGATCTACCCCAACGGCCAGGCGGACGTGAACCACTTCCGCGACGCCGGCGGCATGCAGGTGCTCATCGGCGACCTGCTGGACGAGGGCCTGCTCCACGGCGACGTGCTGACCGTCGCCGGCCCCGGCCTCGACCGCTACCGCGAGGCGCCCTCGCTGGTGGACGGCGAGCTGGTCTGGGAGCCGGTCACGGGCGGCAGCAAGGACCGCGACGTGCTGCGCCCGGTCGCCGAGCCGTTCTCGGCCGACGGCGGCATCCACATGGTCGAGGGCAACCTCGGCCGGGCCGTCAGCAAGGTGTCGGCGGTCAAGCCGGAGCACCTGGTGATCGAGGCCCCGGCCAAGGTGTTCGACGACCAGCTCGACCTGCTGCGCGCCTTCGAGGCCGGCGAGCTGGACGGGCAGGACTTCGTGGCCGTCATCCGCTACCAGGGCCCCAGCGCCAACGGCATGCCCGAGCTGCACAAGCTCACGCCGCCGATGGCGGTGCTGCTCGACCGCGGGCAGCGGGTGGCGATCGTCACCGACGGCCGCATGTCGGGCGCGTCGGGCAAGGTGCCCGCGGCCATCCACCTGTCGCCCGAGGCCGCCGACGGCGGGCCGATCGCGATCGTCCGCGAGGGCGACGTGATCAGGCTCGACTCGGCCGCCGGGACGCTGGAGCTGCTGGTGCCCGCCGAGGAGCTGGCCCGGCGCACGCCCGAGGGCCGGCCGCTGAGCGACGCGGAGTGGGTCGGCACGGGACGCGAGCTGTTCGCCACGTTCCGCCGCATGGCCGGGCACGCCGAGCAGGGCGCCGGGATCTTCGGGGTGAGCGGCGCCGAGTCGCCGCACCACGGCCCCGGGCTGGGCTTCCCCGCCGAGGCGGGCGCCTCGCACCTGGAGAGCGGCGCGCCCGTGGGCACGCGGGCCGCCGGGCTGGGCCGGTGAGCGTCCGTGGCATCCTTCCGGTGACGACGGCGTGCGATCTCGGCACCGTCGTCGTGGGCATCGGAGGCGTGAGCATCGGAGGTGTGGGATGAGTGCCTTTGACCTTCCCTGGCTGGTCGCCGACATCGGGGGGACCAACGCCCGGTTCGGGCTGGTCACCTCGCCGCAGGCCCGGCCGTCGAACGTCGCGGTGCTGGCCGGCTCCGCCTACCCCACGCTGCCCGACGCCGTCGACGCCTATCTCGCCGAGCACGCGGGCGGGGCGCGGCCGGGCGCGGCGTGCCTGGCGCTGGCCGGGCCGATCGACGGCGACCGCTACCGGCTGACGAACTCGGCGTGGGCCGGGTCCGTACGCGACCTGGGCATCCCGTACGCGGTGCTGCTCAACGACTTCGAGGCCCTGGCCGTGTCGCTGCCCCACCTGGAGGGCCCCGACCTGGTGTCCCTGGGCGGCCCCGAGCCCTCCCACGGCGTCAAGGCCGTGCTGGGCCCGGGGACCGGGCTCGGCGTCGGCGGGCTCGTGCCCACGGACCGGGGCTGGACGCCCGTCCCGGGCGAGGGCGGGCACGTCACGGTGCCGGTGATCGACCGGCGCGAGCTGGAGATCGTCCGGGTGCTGCAGGCCGAGGGGCTGCCGCACGTCGTGGCCGAGCACCTGCTGTCCGGCCCCGGCCTGGTACGCCTGCACCGGGCGCTGGCCAAGGTCAACGGCGTGACCGCGCCCGACCTGAACGCCTCCGACATCGTGGCCCGGCTCGACGACTCGCTCTGCGCGGAGACCGTCGAGGTGTTCTGCGAGATGCTGGGCAGCTTCGCCGGGAACGTGGCGCTCACCCTGGGCGCCAGGGGTGGGGTCTACCTGGGCGGCGGAGTGCTGCCCCGTATCGTGGAACGGGTGCGGACCAGCGGCTTCCGTGCCCGGTTCGTCGGCAACCCCGACATGCCCGGATACCTGGAGGCGATCGCCACCACGCTGATCGTCGCGCCCCAGCCGGCGCTCACCGGCGCGGCCGCCTGGCTGCGCGCGCGGGCCACCACCGAACTCGTGGGCTGAGGCCCACCCTGATCACCACGCGGGCCGCCGCTGCGTGCAGGCGCGCCATGTAGGCGTTGCCGATGCGCACCTTGGCGGTACGCCGCCCCTCCACCCCGGGGAAGGCGAGGTCGGCGCCGGCGGAGATGTCCCACGGGACGTCGATGACCCGCGAGATGTCCCGGAAGAAGGCCCGCCAGGGCGGTACCGCGCCCGCCTGGAGGTGCTCGCGCAGGATCATCGCCTCCATGGCGGCGACGGTCATGCCCTGCCCGTAGACGGGGTTGAAGCTGCACACGCCGTCGCCCAGCACCAGCAGGCCGTCAGGGAAGGCGGGCAGACGCTCGTAGCGGCGCCGCACGCTGGCCGGGAAGGTGAAGGTGACGCCCTCGTCGAGCGGCTCGGCGTCGCGGACGGCGTCGTAGACGTCGGGCACGGGCAGGGACTTGGCGAAGGCGAGGAAGCCCTCCAGGTCGGCCGGCGGGTGGTCGCCCAGGATGCCGGTGAGGGAGAGCATGCTCATGTCGCCGGGCAGCTTGGGGAAGAACGCGCCGCGCGGGTTCGCCGGCGAGGCGACGGGGTTGATCGACAGGTCCTCGCCGTACGGGTCGCGGCGCAGGCGGAAGTGGCGGGTGGTGTAGGCCAGGCCGATCTTGACGCGGTCCTCGTCCGGCCGGGGGAAGCCGAGCTCCTGGAGCCAGGCGGGGGTGCGCGAGCCGCGGCCCGTCGCGTCCACCAGCAGGTCGCAGGCCAGGTGCTCCTCGACGCCGTCCGTCCCGCGGACGCGGACGCCGGTGACCCGGTCGCGGGCCGGGGTCGCGGTCGGCCCGAGGATGTCGGTGCGCTCCAGGAAGCGCACGTTGGGCAGGGCCGAGACGCGGTTCCTGACCTGCTCCTCCAGGACGGGCCTGGTGGCCGAGACGCTGATCAGGCCGGTGGGGGCCGGGCGCAGCCGGCGGCCGTTGAAGTACCAGCGCAGGCTGGTGGCCAGGTCTCCGGCGGGCACCCCGTCGTCGATCATCTGCTGGGTGAGGCCAGGGAACAGCTCGTCCAGGATCTGCTGGCCGCGGGCCAGCAGGGCATGGGCGTGGCAGCCGTGCGGCACGCCCCGGCGCGGGCCCGCCGCGCCGGTCAGCGTGTCCCGGTCCACCAGCAGGACCTCGGCGCAGTGCTCGGCGAGCACGCGCGCGGCCAGCAGCCCCGCCATGCCTCCACCGAGCACCACCGCGCGCTGTGCGACGTGAGCGGCCATCTCAGTCACGCGGGCTGTTCTGGTAGGCGGCCAGCTTCCACTGCCCGTCGCGGCGGACGGCCAGCCAGGAGGCGCGGACCGCGCGCTCGGGGGCGACCTCGCTCTCGCCGGCCGCCAGCACGCCGCCCTCGGTGGTCAGCAGGCAGACGTCCTCCGCCAGGAAACGCAGGTCGATGGGCTGCCCGGTGACCTGGGTGCCCTGGTACGGCCCGGCGAAGGCGTGGGTCATGAAGGCGCGGATCTCGGCCTGGCCCTTGCGGTACACGCCGGGCAGGATCATCGAGCCGTCCTCGGTGAAGACGGCGGCGAACGCCTCGGCGTCGTGGGCGGCCCAGGCGGCGATGATCTGCTGCGGCAGGGCGGCGACGGCGAGGGTCTGGTCGGGGGCGGACACGGTGGTCATGGCGATCTCCTTCAGATGTAGAGGGTGTCGGGTTCGAGGCCGCACAGAATCCGCCCGTACAGCTCGGCGTTGGTGTTGGGGTGCATGAGGGCGTGCTGGTTGACGGCGTGCACGTCGCGGGCGATGCGCTGGATGGGCACGTCGCTGTAGATGGAGGAGCCGCCGCTGGCGGTGGCCAGGATGTCGACGGCCTCCTTGGCCAGGCGGCAGACGGCGCCCATGTCGGCGCGGGCGCGGACGCGCTCCTCGATCGTCCACTGGGCGGAGTCGGCGTCCTTGGCGTCCACGGTGGCGGACAGGCGGTGGGC
>NZ_JBSFGJ010000347.1:0-9890 GCF_053596515.1 Nonomuraea sp. NPDC001684 | reverse complement strand
GCCGCCGCCATCTGGTTCGGCTCGAGTCGCCGAGGAACACGTTGACCATGCGGTTGAGGTACTGGAAGGTCACCGCGACCGCCACGAGCTCCACGGCCGCCGCCCCCGTCACCGGCGGCCCGCCGGCCCCGGGGGCGGCGCTCGCCCTGGCCCAGGCGGCCAGCGGCCGCAGCCCGGGATCGGCGGGGGTCAGCGCGCGCAGGGTCGCGCCGTGCACGTCCACGCAGTACGGGCAGGCGTTGCCGGCCGAGACCTCCCGCGCCACCAGCTCCCCGGCCACCCGCCCGGCCGCCCCGGCGGCCAGCAGCGACTCGCGCAGGACCAGCCAGCACGCGGCCAGGGCGCGCGGCGCGGGGGAGTGCAGGGCCACCGGCGGCGCGAGCATGCCGAAGTCCCGCTCGACCTGCTCGTACACCCGGGCCACCAGGCCGCGGGCGGCGCCCGGCCGCACCGGGCGGACGTGCCGCACCTGGGCGAGCGCGCCGGGCGCCGTCATCCGGCTGAACAGCCGTCCCATCGCCGGCGCCCTAACCGCGCAGCGCGGCGGCGGCCAGCGACGCGGTGGCCCGGCGGCCGGCGGTGGAGCCGTCCGGGGCGGGCGCGCCGTAGGAGACCTGCACGCCCCGCTCCCGCGCGGCCCTGACGATCCCCGGCACGGCCCGCTCGGCCAGCGCGGAGATGGTCATCGCCGGGTTGACGGTCAGCGCGCCCGGCACGGCCGAGCCGTCCGTGACGAAGATCCCCGGGTGCCCGCGCAGCTCGTGCCCGTCGTCCAGCGCCGAGGTGTACGGGTCGTCGCCGATCCGGCACGAGGCCAGCGGATGCACCGTGTACGCGCCGACCAGGTCGTTCGTCCACGGCGTCACCGTGGCCAGCCCGTCGCGCTCCAGGATCTCCTTGCACTCGGCGTCGGCCATCGCCCAGGCGGCCGAGGTGTTCGCGGTCGGCTTGTACGACAGCCGGCCGACGCCCAGCATCTGCTGGGACACCCGGTCGGCGTTGCCGCGCACGGGCGGCGGCCCGAAGACGCCCTCGTTGTCGTCCTCGATCATCTGGAAGATGATCAGCCAGGACCGCCAGCGTTCCAGCATCTCCTTCTTACGCAGCCCGAACCACGCCGGGTCGGGGCCGCCGGCCAGCGCGAGGATGGTGCCCAGGCCGGGCGGGAAGTAGAGCTGCTCCAGCGAGTAGCGGGTGTACTCGGGCAGCGAGCCGTCCAGCCGGTCCCAGTTGGCCACCGTCGGGCCCTTGCCGATCTGGTTGGCCGCGTACGCCAGGCCGTCGCCGCGCTCCAGGCCCAGCACCTCGCGCACGCGCTCCTCGTTCAGCACGGCGGTGTTGAGCCGCTCGCCGTTGCCGGAGAAGTAGCGGCCCACGGCGTGCGGCATCGCGCCGAGCGCGGCCTCGCTGCGCTGCAGGATGACCGGCGTGGCGGCGGCGCCGGCGGCGAGGACCACCACCTTGGCCTCGATTGTGCCCTCGCCCTCGGTCAGGCGGTAGTCCTCGCCATGGACGATCTTGTAGTGCACCCGGTAGGAGCCGTCGTGCGTGCGCTCGATGCTCTGCACCTCGTGCAGCGGCCGGATCCGGGCGCCGTGGGCGAGCGCCGCCGGCAGGTAGTTGACCAGCAGCGACTGCTTGGCGTCGAACCGGCAGCCGGCCATCATCCAGTTGCAGTTGACGCAGGATCCGGTGTCCACGGCCGCGGGCACGGGGTTGGCGGTGCGGCCCGCGTGCCGGCAGGCCGCCGCCCACAGGCCGCCGGAGTAGGAGACGTCCTCCCAGCCCTGCTGGGTGATGGAGATCGACTCGGCGACCCGGTCGTACCAGGGGTCGAGGGTGTCGCGGCTGATCGCGGCCGGCCACATGCGGCGCTTGATGCTGCCGCGGCGCTCGAAGACGAAGCGCGGCGCGCGCGGCATGGCCGCGAAGTAGACCACGCTGCCGCCGCCCACGCAGTTGCCGCCCAGCACGCTCATGCCGTCGCCGACGGTGAAGTCGAAGATGCGGGTGTAGGACGAGCCCAGCTTGAAGTCGTGCTCGTAGTCGGCCGACTCCAGCCACGGGCCGCGCTCCAGCATGACCACGTCGGCGCCGCCGGCGGCCAGGTGGTAGGCGGGGATCGCGCCGCCGAAGCCGCTGCCGATCACCAGCACGTCGGTGCGTTCGACGCCGTTCATGCGGGGCTCCCTGAAGCTGTCGTGTCCGGGTGGAGGTCGGCGAGGGGACGGCCGTAGGAGTAGGCGGGGAAGCGCCAGAGCCCGTCCGCGTCCGGCGGGGCGATGCCCATGGCGGTCAGGCCGGGATGCCCGGCCCTGATGGCGTCGGCGGTGTGCAGGTGGGCGGCGGAGTCGTAGGCCATGTAGCAGAACAGCACCAGCAGCACCCACAGCGCCTTCTCCGGGTGGCCGGGCGCGGTCAGCGTGCGCACCAGCGCGCCGCGCTCCTCGAACGGCAGGGCCACGAACGCCGGCACGCCCTCCTCCAGCACGATGCCGTGCTGGTCGGCGTGGGCGCGGGCGTGCTCGTTCAGCGAGCGGGCGTAGTCGTCCAGGCCCTCGGTGACGCCGGTGGCGTCCCATTCCAGCAGCTCGACGGCGCCGGCCGCGACCGCGCCGCCCGTCGGGCTCATGCCCGCCACCGCCCGGTCGTCCGGACCGCGCTTGGGGCCGGGCACGATGGTGTCCGCGAGCGCCTCCAGCGTCTCCACCCTCGTCTCGTAGAGCAGTGGACCCATGGGTACTCCCTCGTTCAGGTCGGCTTTCGGTCGGTACGGTCGGCGGGGTCGGTGCGCGCCAGCGCGGCCCGCAGGGTGCTCAGCGCCCTGACGGTCTGGCTGCGGACCGTGGAGGACTCGTTGCCCATGACCCGGGCGGTGTCCTCGGCGCTGCGCCCCTCCCAGAACCGGAAGAAGATCGTCGCCCGCTGCCGCGGCCCGAGCCTGGCCAGCGCGCCCATCAGCACGATGCGCTCGCCCACCAGGTCGTAGGGGTCCAGCGCCGCGGCCGCGTCGGGCGGCGCGCCGCTGAGCACCTCCCGCGACCAGCGCAGCGACCTGCGGTCGCTGATGAGCAGCCGCCGCATGATCTGCCGCGCGTACGCCTCGGCGCGGTCGCGCCGGTCGAGGCCGTCCCAGTGCCGGTGCAGCGCCAGCAGAGTGCGCTGGACGAGGTCGTCGGCCTCGTGCCAGTCGTCGGAGAGCCGGAAGGCCACCCGGCGCAGCATGGGCCTGGCCTCCCGCGCGAAATCAGCGAATTCCTGCCCCCGTACATCGGCCATCACCCTCACCCCCGGAACACGGCCGTGCAATTTCCGCTTTCTTCGGCATGCTCAGAATTGAATGCGCGGTGCGCCGCAACAACCCCTAACGGACGCCCCCGCGCCCTTATCCACAAAGGCTCCGCCGCCACCCCCTATTCGCCCCTGTGGGACCCCTGTTTTTCTCGCCGTACGCTTCCCGGTCGTTCTCGCGCGCATACGCTCGCGGCGTGAGCGCCTCCGGTGCGGCATTACTGGCGATCAGCGACCTCCATGTCGGATTTCCCGAGAACTGGGCGGCCGTCGAGGAGCTGCGCCCGCGCACCGAGGACGACTGGCTGCTGGTGGCGGGGGACGTCGCCGAGCGGCTGGACGCCTTCGAGCGCACGCTCGGCCTGCTCGCCGAGCGCTTCGCCAAGGTGGTGTGGGCCCCGGGCAACCACGAGCTGTGGACCACGCCCGGCGACCCCGGCCTGCGCGGCGAGGAGCGCTACCGGCGCCTGGTGCAGATCTGCCGGCGTCTCGGCGTGCTCACGCCCGAGGACCCGTACGCGGTCTGGACGGGGGAGGGCGGCCCGGTGGCCGTCGTCCCGCTGTTCCTGCTGTACGACTACAGCTTCCGCCCGCCCGGCACCACCCGGGAGCAGGCGCTCGGCCTGGCCCGCGAACAGGGGGTGGTGTGCAGGGACGAGTTCCTGCTGCATCCCGAGCCCTATCCCAGCAGGCAGGCGTGGTGCCGGGCCCGGGTGCGCGAGAGCGAGCTGCGGCTGGACGCGCTCGACCCGGCCCTGCCCACGGTCCTGGTCAACCACTTCCCGCTGCTGCGCGCCCCCACCCGCGTGCTGCGGCATCAGGCGCTGGCGCAGTGGTGCGGCACCGAGCAGACGGCCGACTGGCACCTGCGCTTCCGCGCCGCCGCGGTCGTCTACGGCCACCTGCACATCCCGGGCACGAGCTGGCACGACGGGGTGCGCTTCGAGGAGGTCTCGCTCGGCTACCCGCACGAGCGGCGTCCGCACCACCGCGACGGCCGGGCGCTCAGGCAACTGCTGCCGGCCCCCCGCCGCGAATGGGCCCGATAAAAATCGCATTCTCAGAGAAATTGCCGAGATTTCCGAAGATTTCCCAAAAAAGGGCGATTTGTCATGCAGCGTACTGCGCGCCCGAGAGCGTGTACCAGGTGGCAACCGAAAGGCAATGCATCCGGAGCGCCGAGGAATCGTCGCGCCCCCCGGGAATTCTCCGGCCGGAGAATCGACGGGGGACGCGCGCCCGAGGGCTTCCGGGTTCCGGGAGACCATATGGACGACGTCATCGAACGAGCGGTCCTGCGGGTCATCGAGAGCATGCAGGAGAACCACGGCGAGCAGCTCACCATTGACGACATGGCGCGGACCGCGATGTTCAGCAAGTTCCACTTCTCGCGCGTCTTCCAGCGCGTGACCGGGCTGTCCCCTGGACGGTTCCTGTCCGCGGTGCGGCTGCGCGAGGCCAAACGCCTGCTCGTGTCCACCTCGCTCAGCATCACGCACATCAGCCACCAGGTCGGCTACTCCAGCGTGGGCACCTTCAGCTCGCGCTTCACCCACAGCGTGGGCCTGTCGCCGAGCAGGTACCGGCAGTTCCTGAGCGTCACGGCGGCGGACCTGGCCGGCGGCGAGCGCGCGTTCGGCGGCCCGGCGGCGACCCTGCACGGCGTCGTGACCTCGCCGCTGGCCGACCGGCCGGTGTTCGCCGGCGTGTTCCCCGGCCAGATCCTGGAGGGCAGACCGGCGAGCTTCACCCTGATCGACCGGCCCGGCCCGTACGTGCTGGAGAACGTGCCCAAGGGCAGCTGGTACCTGATCGCCCAGTCCGTGGCCGAGTTCCGCGAGGACGCCGTGCACCACCCGCCCCAGGGGGACGCCGCGACGTGCATCGCGCGGATCGGGCCGATCGAGGTGGGCGGCGGCGGCAGCGAGCGCGCCGACCTGCGGCTGCGTCCCATGAACGCGCTCGACCCGCCCGTCCTGCTCGCCCTGCGCGACCTGCTGGCCTGGACCGACACCCACACCTGACAGGAAGGGCGGCACGTGCGGAAGGGCCCGCGGACGACGTCCGCGGGCCCTTGCGTGACCTCCGGTCTCTAGGCCGGGCTCACCGTCATCGGCAGGCCGCCGCGCACCCGCAGCGACAACATGGCCTCCGGGACCGCCCGCCGGCCGGGCAGCCCGGTCAGCCGCAGCTCCCGGGTGACCATCGCCAGCACGAACGTGGCCTCCATCATCCCCAGGTGGTTGCCCACGCAGAAGCGCGGGCCCGCGCCGAAGGGGATGTAGGCGTACCGCGGCCGGTCGGCGGGCGCGCCCGGCTCGAACCGCTCGGGACGGAACGCGTCCGGCTCCCGCCAGTACGCCGGATGCCGGTGCAGCGTGTACGGGCTGATGAGCACGTCCGCGCCCGCCGGGACCCGGTACCCGCCCACCTCGTCGTCCTCCCGCGCCACCCGGGTCAGCGCCCACACCGGCGGGTACAGCCGCATGACCTCCTCCAGCACCGCCGCCGTGTAGGTCAGCCTGCGCAGGTCCTCGTACACCGGCGGCCGGTCGCCCAGCACCGAGACGGCCTCCGCCCGCACCCGCTCGCGCACCTCCGGATGCCGGTCCAGCAGGTGGAAGGCCCACGACAGGGTGCTGGCCGTGGTCTCGTGCCCGGCCAGCAGCACCGTGACCAGCTCCTCGCGCAGGCGCTGCCGGGCGGCCCGCGGGTCCTTCCGCAGCCCGGTGGACTCGATCAGCAGCGACAGCAGGTCGCCGCCGCCGGTCGGGTTCGCCAGCCGCTCGGCCACCAGCAGGTCCACGACCCGGTACAACTCCCGCCGGGACCGGCGGAACCGCAGGTGCAGTGGCAGCGGCAGCCACAACGGCACCATGGCCAGCGTCACCATCTCGAACATGGCCTGGTCCTGGACGCCCTCGAAGGGGACCTGGTCTTCATCCAGGCCCAGCAGATCAACAAGGCGGGCGTGACGGTGATCATGGTGGAGCAGAACGCCCGCCGCTGCCTGCAGATCTGCCACCGCGGCTACGTGCTCGACCAGGGCCGCAACGCCTACACCGGCACCGGCAGGCAGCTCGCCAACGACCCCAAGGTCATCGAGCTGTACCTGGGCACGCTGGCCAAGGCGTAACCGGATCGAACGGAGAAGGGGCTCCCCCGGGGCCCCTTCTCCGTTTTTTAATGAACGCTGTGAAACGAATGCTGACAGTGGCGCTCGTCCTGCCCGTCCTGCTCGTCGGCTGCCAGGAGGACGCCTCCTCTGCGCAGCGGTACAGCACCGGCGGCGACCCGACCGACAGCCCGTGCGCGCGCGTGGTCTCGGCCATCGGCTACGCCGAACTGATGCTGAGGCCGAAGGGCCAGGAGGAGCAGCAGTACTTCGAGGACGCCGTCATCGGCCGGCTGGCCGAGCTGCGCGGCATCACGCTCCAGTTCGGCGACCGGCTGCCGGCCTCGCTGCACGCCGCCGTCCAGAGCGTCGAGACGGCCACCGCGGGCCTGTCCAGGAACGACGTGCCGCACGCGCGGCAGGTCGCGCTGCTGCGGCAGTACCGGGCCGCCGCCGAGCAGATCGTGGCCGGCTGCGCATGACGGAAGGGCCCGGTCCGCGCGGACCGGGCCCTTCTCGGGGTGCTGGGGGAGGCTGATCAGCCGGCGATGTTGCCGGTGCGGTACTCCAGCGCCTTGGTGGCGTACTTGTTGTCCTTGCCGTACTGGTAGATGCCGATGGTGGCCACGGCGGGGTCACCGGCGTCGTTGAACTCGACCGGGCCGCTCACGCCGTCGTAGTCGATGTCCTTGCCGGCCTTGAGCAGGTCGATGCAGCTCTTGAAGTCCTTGCACTTCTCGCCGCCCTTGCTGACCTCGGCCAGCTTGGCGGCGATGTCGGTGCCCGCGTCGCTCTTGGCGGCCTCGGCGGCCAGCGCGAGCAGGTTCATCGCGTCGTAGGACTCGGGGGCGTAGCTGTAGTCCTCCAGCTTGGGGTTGATGGCGAGGAGCTTCTTGCGGAACTCCTCCGGAGCGGCCGCGCCCGGGATGGTGCCCTTGACGCCGTCAAGCGTGCCCTTGGGCATCTTGATGTAGTTCGTGTTGGAGGTGTTGCCGTCGACCATGTACCACTTGTGCTTGTCGGCCGGCAGGCCCTGCTTGACCAGCTCCTGGATGACCTTGGCGGTCTCCTCGAACCCGATCAGGACGATGCCCTTGGGGTTCTTGGCCTTGATCTTCGCCACGTCGGCGGAGAAGTCGGCGGCCTTGGGGTCGTAGTCGACGCGCTCGACGACCTCGCCGCCGCCGTCGGTGACCGTCTTCTGCACCTGGTCGGCCAGGCCGGAGCCGTAGGAGTCCTGCATCGCCAGGATGCCGACCGTGTCGTTGCCGTCGGCGACCACCAGGTCACCGAGCACACGGCCCTGCAGCTTGTCCGGCGGCGCCGTCCGGAAGTACAGGCCCTTGTCCTCGATGGTGGTGAACTTGTCGGAGGTGTTGGCGGGCGAGAAGTGGATGACGCCCGCGCCCGTGATCTTGTCGATCACCGACTCCGACACCGAGGAGGACGCCGCGCCGATGATCGCGTCGGCCTTCTGGGCCAGCAGCTTGTCCACCGACTGCGAGGCGATGTTCGTGGTGGTGTCGCCCGAGTCGGTGTCGTACTTGGTGACGGGCTTGCCCAGCACGCCCCCGGCCTCGTTGATCTCCTTGATGGCCAGGTCGACGCCGGCGAACTCGGGCGGGCCGAGGAAGGCGAGCGAACCGGTCTGGGGCAGCAGCGTACCGATCGTGAGGGTGCCGTCGCCCTTCGCCGCGGGAGCCGACGAGGATGGCGCGGCCGGCTGCGAGGACTGCGTGGCGGTGTTGCTGCCGCCACCGCCGCAGGCCGTCAGGGCCAAGCTGGTGGCGGCCGCGACGGCCAGCGCCCGTCCCACGGGAGCAATGCGGATCATGAAGTGTCTCCTTCATTTCCAGGCCGGGATCGTCAGCACCGCCGAGCGCTCCCGATCGAATGACGGAAACGTACAAAATCGCCGTGTACTCGAACCAGATGGCGGGGTGAACTGTCGGCACTTGGATGCGGAGTCGTAATCAGTCCTCAACTTACGGACCTGCGCTAGCAGGCTTAATGTGCGACGGGTGAAGCGTTTTACGCCTGTCCTAGTCACGGCGGTCCTTCTTGCCGGGTGCGCCTCGTCGCCGCCGCCCCCGCCGCCTTCCTCGGATCCTCCCGCCGGCGTATCGGTCACGCTGGAGCAATGGCGTTCCGACGAGCCCGTGCACGCGCTGGAGGTGGCGGTCCGTAATACCAGCGGCATACCCGTGTATTTCGCCGACGTCCAGCTCGTGACGCCGTCGTTCAAAACACTGCCGCCGGAAAAGACGGACGCCACGATCAAGCGGACCGAGCGCACCGACCTGCGCATCACCTACGGCGCGGCCAACTGCCTGCCCGCGGGCCTGCCGCAGCTCCAGCCCGCCACCGTGGTGGCCAACATCCGCGCCGGCGCCGAGCAGCCGCGCCGGGTGGTCTTCAAGGTGCCGCACCCCAGCCCGCTGCTGACCCGCCTGCTTCGGGACGAATGCTCGGAATTCCTCATCAAGGAGGCCGCCGGCATCGAGTTCGGCCCCGACTGGAAGCAGGTGGGCAAGGAGATGCGGGGCAAGCTGGTGGTCACCCGGCGCGGCGCCGGCAAGGTGACGCTGACCGAGCTCGACGGCACCACGCACTACATCATCACGCCGGACGCCGGCGGCCGGCCCGTGGCCGTGCTGGAGGCCGGGCGGCAGCGGACGGAGGTGCCGGTGACGCTCACCCCCGGCCGCTGCGACCCGCACGCCTTCGCCGAGGCCAAGAAGGCGTTCCTGTTCCCGGTGCGGGCCACCGTGGACGGCGGCCCCGAGCGGGTGGTGATCGTGGTGCCGCCCAAGCCGCTGCAGGACCGGTTGATCCAGTACTCGTTGCGCGTGTGCGGCCTGGGCGGCGGGTGAGGGTCAGCCCTCGATGTTGCCCGTGCGGTACTCCAGGGCCTTGGGCGCGTACTTGTTGTCGTCGCCGTACTGGTAGACGCCGATCGTGGCCACGGCGGGGTCACCGGCGTCGTTGAACTCGATCGGGCCGCTGATGCCGTCGTAGTCGATGTCCTTGCCGGCCTTCAGCAGGTCGGCGCACTCCTTGAAGGTCTTGCACTTCTCGCCGCCCTTGCTGACCTCGGGCAGCTTGGCGGCGATGGACTTGCCGCTGTCGTCCTTGGCGGCCTCGGCCGCCAGGGCGATGAGGATCGCGGCGTCGTAGGACTCGGCGGCGTAGGTGTAGTCCTCGAGCTTGGGGTTGATCTCCAGGAGCTTCTTGCGGAAGTCCTCCGGAGCCTCGGCGCCGGGGATCGTGCCCTTGACGCCCTTGAGCGTGCCCTTGGGCATCTTGAGGTAGTTGGTGTTCGACATGTTGCCGTCCACCATGTACCACTTGACCTTGTCGACCGTCAGGCCCTGCTTGACCAGCTCCTGGATGACCTTGGCGCCCTCCTCGAAGCCGATCAGCACGATCGCCTTCGGGTTCTTGGCCTTGATCTTGGCGACGTCCGCGGAGAACTCGGCCGCCT
>NZ_JBSFGJ010000346.1:0-9895 GCF_053596515.1 Nonomuraea sp. NPDC001684 | reverse complement strand
GCCGCCCAGGCGGCCCTGCGCGCAGGCAGGACAGGCGCGGCCACGTCCGGCACGGCCGGGCCAGCGCAGGCAACGCGCTGGCGTCCGCCGGCCGCTGCAGCTCGCCGCCTGCGAGCGGAGGCACGTCCGCTCGCAGGCGGCGAGATCCAACCCTGCCGAGGGCGCACCGCGCCCGTTCTGGACGAAGGTTGTATCCGATGTCCTCCGGGATCATGCTCGCGTACATCCAGATGGAGCAGCGTTTCCACCTCGCTGCCGACCGCGCACGCCTTCCTGTTACTGCTCGGCCCGCTCCGGTGAACGGCCACAGCGTGGAGAGAGCAGATGACGAAACAAACCGGCGCCCGAGCAGGGCGGCCACGTAGGCGCACCGCTCCGGCCTGGGTGTGGGAGCCGCAGCACGAGACCGGGGGCGGGACCGTCCGGACCTGGCACACGTCTTGCTGCGGCGCCTACGAACTGGCCTCTCTCGGCGGCCAATACTTCGTGCTCCGCCCGGACGGCCGCGGCGGCTACGAGGAGACCGCGCGAGGCATCCACGCTCACGCCCTGGCCGCCTACATCGAGCTCGTGACCGAACATCGCCGCCCCCACCAGCGGCGAGGAGAGCCCACCGAGTACGACCCTCTCCTGGACGTTCCCGAGCCGATCGCTAAGCAGCCCGACCAGCCGCCGATCGAGCGGCAGGCCGGATGAACGTGGCGTGCTGGACCGTCCTGACCTACGGCCCGGCACGCCACACCCCCGGGGCGCCAACCGGCGCACGGGAACCCCTGATGCCCCGGCATCTGCCGGGCCGGAAGGAGAGGCACATGAACCTGTACGACCTGCCGCTGGCCGACGCGGACTTCCGTCGCCTGTGCGGCGGCAACCAGCAGGAAGAGGAGGGCGAGTCGTGCGTCGAGATCGCCCCGATCCCGGGCGCCGAGGGCGTGTTCGCCCTTCGTGACTCGAAGAACCCGAACGCCGGGACGCTCCGCTTCACCCGGAGCGAGCTCCACGCCGCCGGTATGACCACCATCTGAACCATCCGATGACAGGGGTGGCCCCTGCCTGACCGAAACAAGCAGGGACCACCCCTTGCACACCACTCTACGGAGCAGCAGATCATGCATTGGCACGCCTACCAGTGGACCGGCGCGGGAGCCGAACGAGCCAACGAGGCCGAGCGGCGGCCCACCTCGCCCGACTTCCTCACCTCGCCGTTGCCTCCCATGCGTACCGGCGACTGGCTGGCCAAGCCCGCCTCCCGCGTCGCCGGCACGTACGACGACATCGCCGCCGCTGCCGGATGGCTGGCCGACCAATACCTCACCGTCTCCGGCCTGCTTCTCCACCCCGACCGCATCCCGCTGGACGACCGGATCAACGACGCCCGCGACCTGCTCCCGCGCGGTGTAGACGTGCAGTGGGGTGAATGGCTGCTCGGCGGCCGGTTCGTCTCGCTCGGCGTCATCTGCTGCCCCAACCGGCACGTCCCCCACCTGTGCCCCATCCGTAGAACGGGAGCGGCTCGGTGACGACTCCACCGGACGGGTGGGGCCGATGGACGGTCGTGCTGTGCAAGCCCGACGCGACCGACCGCGGCCTCGTGCTGCCCATCCTGGAGTGGATCGGCGGCACCGTCGATATCGTCCGCGCCCGCGAGGTGGTCGTCACCGCCGACCAGATCCTCGCCCACTACGCCGACCTGCTGGAGCTGCAACACCGGTTCCCGTTCGACGTCCGCGCCGACCTGCTCGACCACTACGTCGGGTCCACCGTCACCGTGGCGCTCGCCCACGGCGACACCGACGACACCGCTCAGCGGGTCCGTGACCTGCTCGGCGACTTCGACCCCGAGGTGGCCCGGAAGACGACGATCCGCGGCTACTACGGCATCGACAGCGCCGCCAAGGCCGCCGCCGATGGGCGGATCGTGCGCAACCTCGTCCACTCCAGCGGCAACGCCCAGGACGCCGAAGCCGACTTCACGATCTGGTTCGGCGACATGTACCGGCACGTCCTGACCCGGACCCGAGCACGATGAGCGGCCCCGTCCATCTCGGCCGCACCGTCCCGGCTGGCCACTGATCCACACAGCTGCAGGCCGACGTCCCTGTCCCCGGCATGGCCCGCAGCTTCCCGCCCCGCCGTAGGGCCCGGCGCGGGGCGCCACAGCCGAGGGGCGGCGAGACCCGCCGCCCCTCGGCTGCCCCATCCACCGGCCACCCCTCCAAGGACCCCCGGATGACCGTCTCTCCCCCCGCGCCTGACGGCGGCTTCTACGGCTGGACACCGGCCGAAGGCACTCCACGCTGGCCCTGGGTGGCATGGCTGTTCAGCGTGCCGCCCGCGGCCTGTGACCATGACGCCGCCTGGTCGACCTGCGGCCCGGCTAGACGGCGCACGGGCACCGACAGCTCGACCTCGATCCACTCCCACTCCGCGCCCAACTCCACCAGCTCCGGCCGGACCGGCCGCCGCATGGCGGGCGACGGCATCCCGAAGAAGTGCGGGTCGAGGAAGTACCGGTAGGCCACCGAAGGCAGCGCCACCGGCACACACCCCTCCTCGACCACCTTGCCGAGCAGCTGCTCCAGCATCCGCCGCTCGACCATCTGCCGGACGGGTTTGTCTTCCCACATCGGGCGGTGAAGGCCCGCCTCTGTCCAGGTGACGATCCTGTCGTGGGCGGCGAGCGCCGCGTCGACCATCTCGCGGACGAGGGCCGGGTGCAGGATCGCGCCCGGCCGCTGATGCACGACCCGGGTGGCGGCCTGGTAGGCGACTTCGCTCATGCCGGAAGGCTCCTCATCGTGCGAGGGCGGACGTCCGCGAGCGGACCGTGCAGGTTCGTCCAGCCGGGCCCGAACGTCGGCTCCAGCGCGTCCGCCGGCAACGGCATCCTGCCGCGCCGTACGCCGACGCGAAGGGCGAACATGTGGAGGTGAACGGTGTAGAACGCATCCGTGCGGCGGCGGGCCCGCACCGCCTGGACGTCGCGGAACGACAGCAGCCAGAACGGCACCATCTCGGCCACGTGGCCGCACTCGAACACCGTGTACGGCATCTTGCCGAGCACGCGGATGCGGCCGCGGATCTCCTGCTCGCCGCAGTCGGGGCAGCCGGGCGAGTCGTGCAGCGCTTCGAGCCCGTCTTCGGTGAACACCCGCGCCTCGCCCCACCCGATCTCGGTGAACGCGTCCTCGTCACGCGGGTCGGTGCCGAGCGGCGCCACCATGACACGTCCTCGGCCGAGGACGATGCCGCTCACAGCCACTCCGTTCGGTGGCCGGGGTAGTCGAACCGGTACGGCGCGGCGGCCATCCGCAGCGTCCGGCACGGGTACTCGGCCGAGGAGGAGCATTCGGCGCAGACCAGCACCCGCGCGGGCGGGTTCTCGCGAGACCCTGGCCCGGACTTGTGGACGACGATCTCCTTGGGGCCGTGCCACTTCATGAGCGCGACGTCCGCCTCCGCACGGTGGCCGACGAACACCGGCCCTTCCCGGCCGGCCTGGTGGCTGATCGCCTCGCGCATCCACCGGGCGAACGCTGAGGCGTTGTCGCGCACCTCCGGGGCGACCGGCGGCGGCTCCCACGCATACCCGTGCTCCCCGCAGCTCCGGCACTCGCCGATGTGCGGAAACCCGGTCTCCTCCGGCGACCCCCACCAGCCCGGCGTCACCGGCACCTGATCGCGCGGGTCGTTGGTGAACCACACGCAGAACCGGTCACCGAACTCGTCCACGTGCTTCACGTACGGCATCAGGCGAGTCCCATCTGCTCGTCGGTCGCCTCGCGCGCCACCCGCACCGTCCGGCCATCCCGCAGGGTCGCCTCCCAGATGAAGCGCGGCCGCACCCGCTGCGGGTGCGGCGCGGCCGGGGTGGCTGCCGGGAGGAGCGCCTTGTCTTGCGGGGGCGGGTCGATACTCACCCAGACCTCGCGGACTTCAGGCGGGGCCGGGTCGGCGGCTCCTCCGGTCGCGTGCCGCTCGGCCACCGTCTCCAGCCAGGCCCGCGCCGCGTCGAGAGCATCAGTCGGGGCGTCGGGGACGGCCATCAGAGGCACTCGACTTCGTCGGCCTGGCCCTCGTGGGCGTCGGCGGCCGGGGCGGTGGGCGGCGCGTCTAGCGGGGCTTCGTCCCAGTGGTAGCCGCACGAGGTGCAGTGCCGGGCGAGCCGTTCCGGCCTGGCCACGTCCACGAGCACGGCGGAGTTCCACGGAAGGACGAGCGGACCGCGCTCCGGCCGGTACTGGAGGGTCGCGCCGATCCACCCGCACTTCGCGCAGGTCGGTTCGAGACCGCTGAACGGCGGCAGCGCCGCGGCGTCGGCAGGGGGTTGGGGCATGGGTTGCGCTTCCTCTCGCTGTAGGGGCGAGAGGAAGCTAGACCATCAGATCGCTACCGTCGTATCAGCAGGTCACGGCATCGGTACGGGGACGCACGGCTCGTTCTCGGCGTCGTCATCGAACGGGCGCATGCACCGCCGGCAGTACACGGCGATGACGTCGTCGCTCCAGACGGGGCCGAACGGCACGCCCGGCTCCTCGCCAAGCGCGGCCGCCACGATCATGTCCTGGATCTGTTCGTCCGACACCCGAACGATGAGATCGAGGGCTGCTTGCCACTGGTGAGTGTTCGTCTCGTTGGTGTTCATGGCCGGGCATCCTGCCGACCGGCAGAGGCTACTGTCTTACTCCGATGGCCGAGGCCGTCACGACCCGGGCGTGGCCTTCCCGCGCCGTGGTACCGCGCCGGGGAGGGGGACGGCGTCAGGGGTGGGCAGCTTGTCGACGGCCGCGCGGCTAGCCTGCTCCGGCCGCCGGTCGTACAGCGCCGTCGTTTGCGGCGACGCGTGCCCCAGGAGCCTTTGCGCGATGGCCAGGTCCACGCCGGCATCCAGGAGCGAGCCGGTGAAGGTTCGGCGGAAGTCGTGTGCGTCCGGCGCCTCGGACAGGCCAGCCTGTTCGGCGCGGTTGGCGATCACGTCGCCGACCGTCTGGCCGCTCATGTGCGCCACGATGCCCGCCTTGGTGCGGCGGACATGCCCGCCGCGCGGGGTGAACGGCGCGAACAGGCCGCCCGGGTCGCTGCCGCGAACGGTCAGCCACGCCTCGATACGGCCGACCGCGCCGGAAGTGAGGTACACGTACCGTTCCTTGTTCCGCTTGCCATGCCGGATGAGCAGGGACCGGCCGACCGGGTCGTAGTCGGCCAGCGCCACCCCCGCCAGCTCGGACCGGCGGGCACCGGTCGAGTAGAGGGCGGCGAGGATGGCCGCGTCCCTCAGCGCGGTACGGCGCAGCCGCTCGCGCGGCGCCTCGTCCTCGACGTCGTCACGGTAGAGGTCGGCGTCGCAGGCGGCGAACAGTGCGCCGACCCGCTCGACGGGCAGATGCTTCCCCGTGGGCAGGCGCGTCCCCCGGAACTGGGCGACGCGCTGGGCGCGGTCACGGTCGTCGGCGGTCATGTCGCCGAGGAGCCACGCCCGGTCGAGGACCTGGCGCAGGGCGACGATGTGCTTGTTCCGGTACGCGGTCGACCACGGTTCCGGGTCGGCGTTCTTCCTTCGGGTGGTCGCCGCGGCGATCAGGGCGCGGATGTGCTGGGTGTGCTCGGGCCTCAGCAGATGCCAGTGGACCGTTTCCCCGGTGATGGCGAGCGCGGCCGGGTCCGGCTTGCCCGTGGCGGGGTCGACGCCGGCGGGGTCCTTGCCGGCCATGAGGCGGGCGATCCGGTCGAGGCAGCCCTTCATGGCGCGGCGCGATTCGGCGCTGTCGAGGCTGGCCAGGTACGCCCAGTACGGGTTTTTCGTGCGGTCGGCCGGGGCCGCCACGGCGGGCAGCGCGCCCGCCGTGGTGGCCTCGGGGAGGTGCTCGCTCATCGCGGCTTCAGCCGGAACGTCACCCGGAGCAGGTAGCGGCCGTTCCGCCCGTGCCATCTCGGGTGAGCGGGGCTGATCTCGACGGCGGGCTGCTCGGCGTGCTCCCAGCCGAGCGCGTCCACCGCGGCGACCGCCGCCTCGGCCACCTCGTACAGGCTGCGCCGGGCGACGGGGCCGCCCTGCTCCTGGGCCTCCTCGGACGCCCAAGCGTGCCCGGTGACCACAGCCGCACCGGACGGGACGCTGATCTCCCAGTGGACGCCTTCGAGCCCGGCCGAGAGCGCGGCCTGGAGCGCGTGCAGCTCGACCGAGTTACGTGCCGGCGGGGCGGTGGTCATGGCTGGTCCTCTTCGTCCTGGAGTACGTGCCATGGTCCGTATGTCACGGCCTTTGTCCGCTCAACCACCATGCCGTGCCTCTCCTTGGCGATTCGCAGGGCAGTCTCCTTCTTGTGTAGTCCTGAAGCGAGGGTCTTCCCCCTGTCGCGGGTGAGCACGGCGTACTCAGTATGGGAGGTCTCATCGTCCTCCGCGAGAATCGCAAGAGCGGCCATGTCCTCTTGATCGAGGGCCGGCGGCTGGTAAGAGGTCATGTCGTTCCTTCGGCGTCGATGGGCTGGACGTGGGTGAGGCCGATACAGGTTCCTTCGTCCTCCACCCAGACGACGGGCCCGTTCCCGTTGAGGAGCTGGGCGATGGTGCGCGTGCGGCTCGTCTTCCCCTCGTCGAAGCGGGCACCGGTCCAGTAACGGACGAGCGTTCCGACCGGGTGACGGGCGTTCCAATCGTCGGCCACGGCCTGACGCGCCTGCTCCTGCTCCAGGCGTCGCGCCTGGTCCGCGGCCTCGTGCGCCTCCTCCTGAACGTCGGCCATGTGCGCGTCGAACTGCTCGAACACCGCGTAGTCGTCCCACGGCGGGGTGGCCGTCATGCCGCTGCAGGAGCAGGTGCCGGACTGGAGGTCTCGGCCGGCCTGCGCGGACGCGACCGGGTCGAGGTCGAGCAGCAGCCGGTGGGCCTTGCGGTCCACCAGCGGATCGTCGGTGTAGTGCGGCAGGTCGATCACAGTGTCTCCTCCTTCGGCGTCTCGCGGCGGCTGAGCTCCACCCACACGCTGTACTCGACGGGGTTCACCCAGTTGCCGCCGTGTTCCTCCACAACGACGTTCACCGACACGGGCGCCTCGACCGGGTCGGGCGCGTCGTGAGCGTCGTTCTCGACATGCACGGTCCGCCCATCCACGATCACGTCGCCGACCAGGAGGACGGTGTAGTCGGGCGGCAGATCATCTGAGGCGTCGCGGCATTCCGGGTCGGAGCACGACAGGGCTGGCGTCTCCTCGGGGTGCAGCTCCAGCACCCACAGGTGACTGCCGCCGTTGCGCGCCAGGCAGGCGATGCGGGCCTGCTTGGCGATCTCGGCCTGAATACCTTCGATGTGGTAGTTGAACTCCCATCCGACCGACTGCTTGTGCCACGGCGGCGTGGGCTGCATGCCGCCGCACGAGCAGGTGCCGATGTGCAGCGGAACCTCGGCCTGGGCGGACGCCTCCGTGTCGAGCTGCATGACGAGGTCGTGGCCGGGGTGCTCCAGCAGATCGTTGGGCCCGAACTTCCATTCTGCGGGGCCACGCTCAGGGCCGGGCTGGATCGTCCACGTGAGGGGGGCCGCCCCGTCCGAGACGGGGCGGTCGTTGGTGTCCATCAGGGCGTTGCTCCGTTGATCGCGGTGAGCAGGGCCGTCTTGAGCTTGTCGAGGCGGGTCGGGCCGAACTGTGCGATCTGGGTGAGTGCGGGTTCGGCCCAGCCCTTCAGGTCGCCGATCGTTGTGATCGGCGGGTCGGCTTTCTCCAGGGGCTTCCACACGTGGAAGGTCAGGCCGGGCAGGTCCTTGATCGGGTAGTCCTCGGGCAGGCCCGACGCGAGGGCCGCATCGGCGATTTCGGGGATGCTGTGCCAGGTGGTGATGCGGGTAATGGGCTTGCTCATCGGGCGTCACCGTCCTTGGCGGCGCGGGCGGCGAGGATTTCGGCGTCGACCTCCATGACCGCGTCGCGCCACCGCTGGGACGCCTCCTCCTCGCCGATCAGGGCCCACATGCGGACGTACTCGTCGGGGAACCGCTGCGCTTCCATGAGCTCGCTCACCCTCTCGCCTTCGCTGAGTCGCTGGCGAACGATCGGGATCAGCGTGGGCAGCGTGGTGGCGGCGGTCGGCGGCTCGTGGGGCAGCTTTGGGTCGTAGGCGACGATTCCCCACTGGGAGCCCGTGGGCAGCGTGATGTGCTGGGCGGCCTGGTCGAGGGTGGCGATCCAGGTGGGGGCGTAGTCGGCGGGGATGGGGCCGATTCGGACGGTGTCGTATCCCGGCTTGGTGATCAGGACAGCGACGGAGGCGACCGGGGTGCGCAGCTTCTCGGTGATGGCGGCCTCCTGGGCGGCGAGGATGTCCTGTTGGGCGGCGACGATTTCGCCGGGCGGGCGGGCTTCCAGCTCGGCGTCGATCCGGGCACGGACGCCGGGCACGTGCGTGGTGACCGTGTAGTCGGTCTTGAGGAGCCGGTGGATCAGTAGGAGATCGGCGGCGGTGGCCGCGTAGAAGGGGCGTTCCGGCTCCTCGGGCTGGGCGTTCAGCACCTTCTCGTTCGCGGCGCGGTAGTGGTCGGCCTCGTCGCGGAAGCTGGTCATGATGCGCTCGATGTGCCGGAGTTCGCGGTGGACCACGCGGAACGCCTCCGCCGCGTCGCCGAGGTCGGCGATGCTGAGGTCGCCGTCGCCGCCTAGGGTGCGGCTGCTCTGGTGGAGCAGGCGTTCCGCCGAGTGCAGGCTGCTGGCCGCGTCCTCCAGGAGGGCCAGGAGGTCCACGGCCCTGACGAACTGGTTGCCGAAGTGGTCGGCGCGGGCGCGGGCGTCCTCGCGCTCCTGCTCGGTGATCGTCATCGGGAGACCTCCTGCCCGGTCGCTACGGCGTGGATGTGGGCGGGGGTGAAGGCGGGCCGGACGGTCCCGGGCTTGTGGCTGCTGGCCAGGTTGGCGATCTCGACCAGGCGGCGGACGGCCTCACCGGGCGTGCCGGTCGGCAGGCCGAGGACGAGGGCGTTGATCTCGATCGCGGCCTGGGCGCACATCTTCCGGTCTTCTTCGGCGTTGTAGGGGTCCCCAGTGCCGGGAATTCGGATGCGGTGGGCGCGGGTGTCCTTGCCATCCCAGGCGTAGGCGGCGCCTCTGGTGAGGGCCGTCCACCGGGGGTGGGTGTTGAGATAGGTGATAAGGGTCGGCCGGTCGGCGTCGAGCGGCACGAGCTGGATGTCCTGACGTTGCATGGATGGTCCTTACTGGTTCCTGGGGCTTGTGTCCTGCCGCGCCCGGGTCGCAGTCCCGAGCGGGTCGAACACCATGATCATAGCGGTTTTATCGGCGGGAATCGACATTCCCGGTAATAAAAACCTGAGGAGATTCCCAGCGCCACTCATAGCGGCGCTAGTAGTGTGACCGCCATGCCAGCTACCATCACGAGTATGGGTACGACTAGGAACGGCTCCTACAGCCTGAGCGACATCGCCCACGCCTTCATCGAGGCCGGCGCTGAGAAGGACCGGCTGAGCAAGTCGGCGTGGGTCGAGAAGGCGGTCATCTACTTCGCCATCGCCACCAGCGCGCCAGCCACCGACACCGACGAGGAGTTCGCCGAGGCCCTGGCCGACGAGCACGAAGCGGCCGCCGCTGACGACGAGTTCCGCGAGCGGGGCGCCGCGTGATCCCACTCACCTCGGGCGGGGTCTACCTCTACAGCCCGAAGGGCATCGACCGCGAACGCCTGATGCTCGTCACCTCGGCGGCCGCCGTGCTGGAGTCACGCCGCCGGTTCATCATCGGCCTCACCGTCATGTCCTCCCACGACGGGGACACGCTCACGGTGCCGATCACCGTGAGGGCCCCGGCCAGGTGCGGGTGTGCGTGATCGCGGGCATGGGCGGCGTCGGCAAGACCACGCTGGCCGTGCACGCCGCGCACCGCATCGCCCGC
>NZ_JBSFGJ010000345.1:0-9951 GCF_053596515.1 Nonomuraea sp. NPDC001684 | reverse complement strand
CGCCCAGCCGCGCAGGTAGACCCGCCGCTCGTCCGGCACCCCCAGCCGGTCGGCCAGCTCCGCGCAGGCCAGGACGACGGCCGCCGCCTGGTCGATCAAGGCCGCCTGGCAGGCCGCCCACCATTTTCCCGACGGGCAGTTCTACCTCAACCTGCACGGCTCGACGCCCGACCTCGAACCGCTGGACCCCCTGCGGTCCCTCGGTCGCCTGCTGCGGTCGCTCGGCGTGGACCGGGCCGCCGTCCCCACGGACGTCGACGAGGCCGCCGCCCAGTTCCGGTCCCGCACCGCCGGACGCCGCATGCTGTTCGTGTTCGACAACGTGCTGGACGTCAGGCAGGTACGCGCGCTGCTCCCGGCGAGCCCTACCTGCGGTGTCATCGTGACCAGCCGCAGGACGCTCGCCGCGCTGGAGGGCCGCGTCCCGTACGAGCTGGAGGTGCTGCCCGAGGAGGACTGCCGCGCCCTGCTGACCCGCCACGCCGCCGATCCCGCCACCGGTCCCGCCACTGGGCCGGACGACACCGAGGCCCAGAACGCCGTCGCCCGGCAGTGCGCCTACCTTCCGCTGGCGCTCTCGATCGCGGCCGCCCGGCTGTCGGTGCGGCCCGCCTGGACCTGGCGGACGCTGGCGGACAGGCTGGCCGAGGAGGGGCGGCGTCTCACGGAGCTGGAGCTGGAGGACCGCGCGGTCAGAGCCAGTCTCATGGTCGGCTACCGGGATCTCGACCCGGCGCAGGCCCGCATGTTCCGGTGCATGAGCCTGCTCGGCGTCACGGAGCTCGGCGTGGACACCGCCGCGGCCCTCGCCGGCCTCCCGGCCCCGACCGCCGAGGACCTGCTCGACCAGCTCACCGAGGCGCATCTGGTGCAGACCGCCGCCCCCGGACGCTATTGCGTGCACGATCTGGCCCGGCTCTTCGCCCGGGAGCTCGCCGCGGAGCACGACCCGCCGGAGGAGCGGCGGCGTGCCGTCCTGCGCGCGCTGCACAACGGGCTGGCCGTCGCCAGAGACGCGAGCAGGCAGGTGATCCCCGTCGCCGTGTGGCGGACGACGCTGGGTCCGGCGACGACGCCCGGCGCGGGGCCGGGCTTCCGCGACCGGCAGGAGGTGTACGCGTGGGTCGACGCGGAGGCCGCGCAGCTTCCGGCGGTGCTGGGCAGCGCGGCGGCGCTGGGCGCCGACGACCTGGTCACCGCCCTGTCGGCGGCGCTGTTCTTCCCGCTGTACGAACGAGGGCGGTGGCGGGAGCTGTGGGAGGTCAGCGAGACGGGCGCCGCCGCGGCCGACCGCCTGGGCGAGCCCCACCACCGGGCGGTGACCCACGGCGACCTCGGATACGTGCTGGCCGACCTCGGCCGGCTGGACGACGCGCTGGTCCACCTGAAGGTGTCACTCGCACAACACCGGCAGACCGGCAACCGCCGGGGGGAGGCCGCCCAGCTCGACCGTCTGGGGGTCGTCTACAGCAGGCTGGGCCGGTTCGCGGAGGCCGTCGGCCACTTCCGCCTCTCGATCGACCTGGAGAGCGGCCAGGGCAACCGGTACGGCGAGGCGATCACCCTCACCAACCTCGGGCTCACCTACCTGCGCGGCGGCGACCCGGAGGCGGCCGTCACGGCCTTGTCCGACGCCCTGTCCGTCACCCGCGAGATCGAGGACCTGGTGGGCACCGCCATCGCGCTCGGCTACCTCGCCGAGGCCCATCGGCGCATGGGCCGCCACCGGGAGTCCGAGCGTTACTTCCGGATGGCGCTGGACGCCGACCGCGCGGCCGACGACCTCGGCAGTTGCACGGAGGCGCGCCACTGGTGGGGCCTGGGCCTGGTCCATCGTGCGCTCGGGGCGGAGGATCGCGCCCGGGAGTGCCGGCGCAACGCCGTGACGATCCTGCACGACCTCCGGCTCATCAGCGCCGGCGAACGGTCCCGCATCGAGGCCGGCGACGACCCGGGCACGCCGGACGTCATCCTCAGGAACCTGTGAGCGCGACGGCCGTACTCCTTCCCGTACCCGGAGCCGCATTCTGCCGCCGGGCCGCCGTCGTCCCAGGTCACCGCGCCTGCAGGGTGCGGGAATCCGCGTACCGGCGATCGCCACAAAATCGCAAGATCCGCCGTTCAGGATGGAGTGGTCCATCGAGGAACGGCACGCCCGGGCCTCGCTGACGACCAGTTGGTAAGGAGAGCGGAACCATGATCGCGACGATCACGAGAATCAGCGACCGCCTGCTGGAGCGGGTCGCGCCCAAGGCCGAGGCGTCGGCGACCGCGGCCGGCTGCACGTGGCGGTACATGTGCTGCACCATGGGCGGCCAGGTCGTCTACGGCAAGAGGCTGTACGACCTCGTCCATGGCACGAACTGCGGCGCGTGCACGGTCATCTCCAGCTACTGCTAGCCGTTGAGCGCTTGTCCGCCCCGGCCGGGGCGGGCAAGCGCGCTTTGATCTCCGCATCGAGGAAATCTGGTGGAGTTTGTCGCTTTTGGCGGCCAGTGTCTGATCGGTGTCGTCTTCGCGATGTCGGCACTGAGCAAGATCCGCGGCCGCACGGCCTACGCCGAGTTCGTACGGGCGACCGGAGCCCTGCTCACCGCCCTGCTGGGACACGGCACGGGCCCGCGGACGGCCCGCTGGGCGGCGGCCTTGGTCGTCGTGGCCGAGTCGGCCGTCCCGGTGCTGATCGCCGCGCAGGTCCTTCATCCGCTCGCGTCCGTTGTGGGGTCGGCCGCCGCCGCCGTCCTGCTCGGCCTGTTCAGCGTGGCGATCGTCCGCGCCCTGCGTCGCGGCGTGCGCACGTCCTGCCGGTGCTTCGGGACGTCCCAGGCCCCCTTGGGACGACGCCACCTGGCCCGCAACCTCGGTCTCCTGGCGGTGGCCCTGACCTGCGGAGCCGCCCTCCCGCAGGCACGGTCACAGGCATGGTCACAGGCGTGGTCGCAGCCGGCCGGCACGGCGGTCGCGGGCGGCGCGGGACTGGTGCTGGCCGTGCTCGTCAGCCGGCTGGACGACCTGGTCGAACTGTTCGTGTCCCCGGCGGCGAACGCCGGACCGGCGCCGAAAGGAGAACGTCATGTCGATGCTCGTCACCGGGATGATCCTGGTGGGGGCGCTGTGCCTCTTCGACCTGGTGCTGACGCTGGGAGTGGTCAGACGGCTGCGGGAGCACACCGATCAGCTGCGGAGCCTCCTGTCCCACGGTGACCGTCCGCCGGGGAGGCTCCGCGGGAGCGTCGGCGACTTCCTGGCCACCACCGTCGACGGTGAGCCGGTCTCCCGCGACCTGCTGACGGGGGAGACCCTGGTCGCCTTCTTCAGCCCCGGCTGCACGACGTGCCGGGAGACGCTGCCGGAGTTCGTCGAGTTCGCCCGCGGCCTGCCGGGCGGGCGGCGGCAGGTCCTCGCCGTCCTGGCCGGTGACCAGGAGGACAGCGACGAGATGGTCCGCACGCTCACACCGGTGGCCCGCGTGACCGTGGAGGAGTTCGACGGCGAGCTCAGCCGGGCCTTCGCGGTCGACGGGTTCCCCGCGCACTACGTCGTCGACAGCACCGGCGCGCTGCTCGCCACCGCGCCCGACGTCGCCCTGCTGCGGGTCATGAGGGCTGCGTGAGCCGGGAGCCCCGGACATCCCCCGGCGCGTTCGCGGCCACCGCGGCGCGGGTCGTGGCGCTGACGTTCCGTTCGGCGCCCCTGCACGGCCTGGCGTACCTGGTGTGCACGGCGGCGGTCGCGGTGATCCCGATCGCGGTGGCCTGGCTGACGAAGGCCGTCCTGGACCGGTTGACGTCCGCGCCGGGCTCGCCGTCCGGGCTGGTGGGGCCCGCGGCCGGGCTCGCGGCGGCGGGGATCGCGCTCGGGGTCGTGCCGCGCGTCGCCCAGTACCTGCGGGCCGAGATGGACCGCAGGGCCGCCCTCCGCGGGCACGACGAGCTGTTCGCGGCGGTGGAGCAGGTGGCGGGGGTCGCCAGGTTCGAGGATCCGCACTTCCAGGACCGGCTCCGGCTGGCCCAGCAGAGCGCGTCCGCGCCGGCCAGGACCGCCGACGCGGTGTTCGAGGTGGTGCGCGGGGCGCTCACCCTGGTCGGGTTCCTCGGCTCGCTGACCGTGATCAGCACGGGGTTCACCGTCGTCGTGCTGGCCGCCGCCGTCCCCACGGTGATCCTGGAGCTGCAGCTGTCCCGACGGCGCGCCGCGATGATGTGGCGGATCGGCCCGGCGGAACGGCGGCAGATGTTGTACGGCGACCTGCTCGCCAGCGCGACGGCGGCCAAGGAGATCCGGCTGTTCGGCCTCGGCCCCTATCTGCGCGGTCGGCTGGTCGCCGAGCGGCGCGCCGCCGACGAGGCCCGGCGGCGGACGGACCGGCGGGAGGTCGTCGTCCAGGGGGCGCTGGCGGCGCTGTCGGCGGTCATCGCCGGTGGCGGGCTGGTGTGGGTCGTCGTGGCCGCCGGGCGGGGGCAGGTGACGGTGGGCGACGTGTCGATGTTCGTGGCCGTGGTCGCCGGTCTGCAGGGGGCGCTCGGCGGGCTGATCACGTCGATGGCCGGGGCGCACCACCAAGTGCTCCTGTTCGGCCACTACGTCGCGGTGGTCGACGCCGGGCCGGACCTGCCCCCGCCGGACGACCCGGCGCCGCTGCCCGCGCTTCGCCGCGGCATCGAACTGCGCGACGTCTGGTTCCGCTACAGCGACGACCATCCGTGGGCGCTGCGCGGCGTCACCCTCTTCCTCCCCCACGGCGCCTCGACGGCGCTGGTCGGCCATAACGGCGCGGGCAAGAGCACGCTGGTCAAGCTGCTGTGCCGGTTCTACGACCCCACCCGGGGGGCGATCCTCTGGGACGGGGTGGACCTGCGCGACGTGCCCGTGGAGGAGTTGCGCCGCCGCGTCGGCGCGGTGCTCCAGGACTTCATGACCTACGACTTCAGCGCGGCCGACAACATCGCCATGGGCGACCTGACGGCGCTCGGCGACCTGGACCGCATCCGCGGCGCGGCCGTCCGGGCCGGGATCGACGGCACCCTGTCCCGCCTGCCCCATGGCTACGGGACGCTGCTGACCCGCCTGTTCTTCGCCGACGACGAGGCCGACGACCCCGGGAACGGGGTGATGTTGTCCGGCGGCCAGTGGCAGCGGGTGGCCCTCGCGCGGGCCTTCCTCCGCGAGGACCGGGACCTGATGATCCTCGACGAGCCGAACGCGGGCCTGGACCCCGAGGCCGAGCACGAGGTGCACGAGCGGCTGCGGAGGATGCGCGACGGCCGCAGCAGCCTGCTCATCTCCCACCGCCTCAACACGATCCGGGACGCCGACCTCATCGTCGTCCTGTCCGGCGGGCTGGTCGTCGAACAGGGGCGGCACGCCGACCTGCTCGCCGCCCGGGGCACGTACGCCCGGCTGTTCACCGTTCAGGCGGCCGGTTACGCCGAGGAGCCCGTGGAGCCGGTGACGCGATGAGTAGAGGGGAACGCCGTTGAGACCCGTCCTGGCACTGCTGGCGGCGGCGGGGTGCGTCCTCGGGGCGTCGGCCGCGGTCGCCGTCCGGCTGCGCCGTCGCTATCTCGTCATCACGGTGGCGGGCGTGAGCATGGAGCCGGCGTTCCGCGACGGCGACCGGGTGCTGGTCCGGCGGGCGTCCCTGGAGGCGGTCCGGCGCGGCCAGGTGGTGCTGCTCGTCGGCAGCCTCACGGAGATGTGGCCGGAGATGGCGGCCGAGGCCGCGCTCACCACCGACCCCCGCGCGCCGTCGGACCGGCCGGTGAACGGCCGGAAGCCGATCGGAGGGCCCGTCGCGGCGCGGGAACCCGCGGATGAGCCGTTCCGGGTGGTCAAGCGCGTGACCGCCGTGCCTGGTGACCCGGTTCCCCGCGAGATCGCCTCCTTGCCGCACGCTCCCGGTCGGGTCGTGCCCGACGGATGCCTGGTCGTGCTCGGCGACAACGCGGCGGCCTCGCGCGACTCGCGGCACTTCGGCTACGTGCCGGCGGAATGGCTGCTCGGCGTGGTGGTACGGCGCATCGCCCCGGCGCCCGAGTCCAGGCAGGAGGACGGCGGACGCGGGGCACGGCCCGGCACACCTCGGCCGCCGGCCGCTTCCTGAGCGTCCGGGGGCACGGCCCGGCACGCCTGGCTGCTGCGCTCCGCGGGATATCTGGCCGGCGTCACCGCGTAGGCGTGGTCGAACCTGGGCGAGCGCCGCCAAGCCCGCCGCTGGTGGCACACCGCCATCGACGCCGCAGACCAATCCGAGGACCCGGCCGCGCAGGTGTGGGTGCGCGCGTGGGCGGTGGCCAACGGCCCTTATATCAACCGACGGCTGGTCGAGAGCCTCACCCTGGCCCGTGAACGGCTCGGCAAGCACCTCGACCCGGACTGTGCGTCATGCGCATTGCTGAGCGGGCTCGCCCAGACCCAGGCCGACCTCGGCGACCCTGCGGCCGTGACGACGTTGCGGCAACCGGCCAGGCTCACCGAACGTGTGCCCGCCGCGGTTGCCGACGATCGGGGGTCATTGCTCGGCTGGCCGGTGCCCCTCTCCAGCCGTCCGTTGCAGAACACTCCCCCAACTGGAAACTCCCCGGCGAACAGATCATCTCCAACCGGCCGACTTCGACGTTCTGGATCTGACTATGCATGTCGGCCCCGAACTCAGGATCTGCGCCCTGGCGGTGAAGCTGGCGGAGGAAACCGGCGTCGTCTATCCATCACGAGCCACGCGACCATCGCCCGCCTGCTGCCCGGCAAGAAGTTCAGCGCCGCCGGGCACCACATCACCGCCGCGGCGATAAGCCGGTACGTCCCCGAAGAGTTCTTTCCTGTCAACCACCCGGGTGAGTTGGCGGAGCGGCTCTACATGGCGCTGCTGCGGTGCCGCGCCGAGACCTCGGCGCTGATGGCGCAGCGGTCCACGCCAGCCAGTGCGACACCGACGTCGGAGCAGTGATTCCGATGTCGACCATCTGGCACGGGGAGCCGACGGCGTACGTCCGGATCGAGGTCAGACCGATCAGACGTTTCGCCTACCTCATGATCACGTGACCACGACGCCCAAGTGCCCAGGCCCCGGGAAAGCCGGGGCCTGGGCACTACCGGCGCGCGCCCGTGGTCGTCGTCCACCTCGGCAGGCTGGGGGCCTCGCCGTTGACGGCGACCAGACTCCTGCCCCACCTGGACCCTCAGGAGGCGGCATGGTCGAGGGGCGTGCTGTGGTCGGCGAGTTTCTGAGCTTGTTGGCGACCTCGTCCAGGCCGTTCCGGTGCACCGGGTGACCAGTCGATGAAAGAAGGACTCCAGGGCGGCCCAGTCGACGATCATGTGGTGCGCTCCGCCCGGGGGTGGTCGTCGCGCTCGACCTGGTCCTGGAGCCAGGCGGCTGCTGCGGGTCGGCCTCCACGCCATGGACGTGTACGCCCTGACCTGGGAACTGCCGATCCGGCGGGCCCGCCTTCCGGAGTGGGATTGACCTCAAGCCCGCCTGAGGTTGCATAGTCGGCCGCATGAAGAACTTTGAGATCGGCGTGATCCTTCCCGGCGTCGGCGAGCAGCGCACAAGGGGCCTCGACCTGCGGGAGGCCGCCCGGCACGCGGAGGACGCCGGATTGGACGGCGTCTGGCACGGCGACCACCTGGCCATCGGCGCGCCTACCCTGGACGCGTCGATCGCGCTGGCCACCGCGGCCGCCGTCACGTCGAGGATCAGGATCGGCGCAAGCGTGTTCGTCCCGGCGATCCGGCCGCTGGCCTGGGCAGCCAAGCAGGTCGCGAGCCTGCAGCACGTGTCGGGCGGCAGGCTGGTCCTGGGCGTCGGCTCGGGCGGCGGGCCGGGGCAGTGGGCCGCCGCCGGGGTGGCGTACGGGCGGCGCGGACGCCGTACGGACACCGCGCTGGAACTGCTCCCCGAACTGCTGGCCGGGAAGGAGACCCGGCTGCCGGACGAACCGGGGCAGCCGCCGGTCACGCTGTCCCCGGCCGCGGCCATGCCGCCCGTGTGGGTCGGCAACGCGTCGGAGGCGGCGATCCGGCGGGCGGCGCGGCTGGGCGACGGCTGGTTCCCCTCGCTGATCTCCCCGCTGGAGGTCGCCGAGGGACGGGGACGGCTGGCCGAGCTGGCCGGGCAGGCAAGCCGTCCCGTTCCGATCGTCGCCATCGGTTGCGCCGCCGCGCTGGGAGCCGGGCCCGATGTCCCGTCCCGGGCTCAGGTGGCGTCCGGGATCAGCGCCGGCTACGGCCGTCCGCTTGAGGACGTGCTGCCGATCCCCCTCACCGGCCACCCCGAGGAGGCCGCCGGACGGCTGAACGACTACCGCGAGGCCGGGGCGAGCCACGCGGTCGTCGGGATCTCGGGCGGCGACTGGCGGCGGCAGGTGGACCTCCTGGCGGAGGTGCGAACCCTCCTGCACGGGTGACGTCCCGGACGAACCGGGGGCGTGACCATATCCAGCCGAGCATTCCCGCTAGGCAGTTGGGCCCGCGACAGACGTGCCGCCGGCGATGAACGGGGCCAGTCACATCCCGCCGAGATCGCAGGCTCTGGAGGCCACATCTCTTGGAATTCCGGCTCTGTTGAGGGAATCGCGGCACTGGAGCCAGCCTCCTATCTCGCCGCTGGCGGCCACCGCGCATGACGCCCTTGTCCGTGCGTTCGGGCCGTATCCTTTGCCCTCCAGGTAGGACACGCAATCGCTGGCGTCGGCCTGCGCCGGTGACGCGGTGAAGGCGACGAGCCCAGCCGCCATGGTCGCGGCTGCCGCCACAGTTGTCAGGAAAGCTTTCGACATGCAGGCTTCCTCCTTTCGTGGGCCATTTGTGACCGTATGCAAACATGTCCAGATTTCGGCCGGAACGGGGCGGTGACGTCGTGTCTGGATCTTTGGGCTTGCTGTCGGGTTCCCTGTGCCCGGCTCGCTGTTGCGGGACGAAGGGCAAAACAGGTGCGGCCGGAGTACGCCAGAAACACACTGCGGCCTGGCACCTGTCGGCACCGCGAACAAGGCCAGTGCGGAACGTCTCCGTCGAACGTTCGAGCACGGCCAGGAGCAGCCCCTCCTTGCTGCCGAAATGCCACGGGATGGAGCCCCCGCTGATCCCGGAGCGCATGGCCACGTCGCCGAAGGTGGTCTGGCGGTAGCCCTTCTCGGCGAACAGCTCCGCTGCGACGGCGAGGATCAGCTCGCAGCTGTCGTGGCTGGTCTGGGCGCGTCGTGTTGGTCACGTGACCTCCTTCCTTGTGTTGGCAGCCATATTCCAGGCTTGGCAGCACAGGCGCTTGATCAGGTGCTGCGTCCAGATCCAGGCCGCCCGGAAGCCGGCAGGCCGATCCTGCAGACATGGACCAGCCAGGCCGGGCCGCCCCGTGACGCGGGCGGCCCGGCGTGACGCCACGAGCCCGGACTGAAGCTCTCGATGAGTAAGCCCGCTGACCGAACTCGGACGCCTACGCCTGACCCGCCCCGCTCGCCGCCGTCTCGACCCGCCGGTTCAGCGCCCTCCCGCGGTCGCGACAACCGAGTGCATTCGAATGGGCCAAGTCCCGCTGACGCCAGATGGCGCGAGCGCATGGCACCGCTTGACCTTGACGCCAATGTCAAGGAATAGCCTCGCTGGCTGCCGTGGAAGTTCGAACCAGCGGCAGACCGCTTGGCCGGTGATCGAGAAAGGGCACTCGTGACTCATCTGACACATGAGCAGTACTGCGACGCGGCCGAAGCCACCTCGCTGACGCCGAGCTCGCGCCGGGAGGCTTTCCACACATCGCCCCGGGCGTCGCCGCCGACAGGATCGAGGATCTCCTCGAGAATCAGCCGTATTTCCGAAGATCGCTGAACCCGTGAGCCGGCTGGATGGCGGCGGTGAGGGTCACGTCCACGGACGTGGTGTATGAATCGATCTTCGCGTGATCCTGTTTCTGCAGGTTAAGCGGTGAGTGTCTGTGGGATCTGGTTCTGGGCG
>NZ_JBSFGJ010000344.1:0-9958 GCF_053596515.1 Nonomuraea sp. NPDC001684 | reverse complement strand
ATGGGTGCAGGCGAAAGACCTCTCAGCGAGGTGAAGTTCCTGACCGTGGCTGAAGTCGCGACGGTCATGAGGGTGTCCACAAAACCGGTAGCGTGCCCGTATGGCGAGGCCGAGATCGTTCGACGAGGACCGCGCCCTGGACACCGCGATGCGCACGTTCTGGGCGAACGGCTACGAGTCCACCTCCACCCGAGACCTGTGCGAGGCGCTCGGCCTCGACCGCAGCAGCGTGTACAACGCCTTCACCAACAAGCGCGAGCTGTTCAAGCGCGCCCTGACCCGATACATGGACGCCACGACCGCCGACCAGCTGCGCATCCTCGACGATCAGGAGCTGCCGGCGATCGAGCGCGTCCGCGCGCTGTTCGCCAGGATCCTGCGGACCGAGGCGGAGAACCGGCGCGACGGCCACGGCCTCGGCTGCCTGACCGTCAACACCACGATGGAGCTCGCCGGCCGCGACCCGGAGATCGCCCTGATGCTCGCCCGCGACGCCGAGCGCCGGGCCGCCGGCCTGAGCGCGGTCATCAGGAGCGGGCAGCGCGACGGCGACATCGGCTCCACCCGCGACCCCGCCGAGCTCGCCCGGTTCGTCAACGCCGTGATCGCCGGGATCCGGGTGGCCGCGCAGGGCGGCGCCGACGACGCCACCATCGAGGCCATCGCCGCCACGGCCATGGACGCCCTGAGCTGACCGCTGTTCTTTCGTGCCCGAGTTCTACACCGATCGATGCAAAAAGGAGCCCCCTTGCCCAGAGCCGTCTATGTCCTGGCCGTCGGCATCTTCGCGATGGTGACCAGCGAGTTCGCCGTCGGCGGCCTGATGCCCCAGATGGCGGGCGGGCTCGGCGTGACCATCTCGCAGATCGGCTACCTGATCACCGCCTTCGCGGTGGCCATGTCGGCGGGCGGCCCGCTGATGACCGTCGCCCTGGTGCGGATCCGCCCCAAACCCGCACTCATGCTGCTGTTCGCCGTCTTCCTGGCAGGCAACGTGCTGGCGGCCGTCGCGCCCTCCTACGGGGTCATGATGGTCGCGCGCGTGATCACCGGCGTCGCCTCCCAGGCGTTCTTCGGCGTCGCCATCTCGGTGGCCGTCCAGCTGAGCCGCCCGGAGGTGCGCGGCCGGGCCCTGGCCGTCGTCCTGAACGGGCTGATGCTCGGCACCCTGCTCGGGCTGCCGCTGTCCACCCTGATCGGCGGGCAGTTCGGCTGGCGCGCCGCCTTCTGGGCCGTCGGCGTCCTGACCGTCCTCGCCGCGCTCGCCACGACGGCGGGCGTTCCCGCCCTCGGCGGCGCCGGCGGCGACGGCGACTTCCGGCAGGAGATGGCCGTCTTCAGGAACGGCCGGCTGTGGCTGGCGCTGTCGACCAGCACCCTCATCATCGGCGCGACGTTCGCCGCCTTCAGCTACCTCAGCCCGATCCTCACCCAGGTCACCGGGTTCCCCTCCGGAGCTGTCCCGCTGCTGCTGGTCGCGTACGGCGCGGCCACCGTGGTCGGCAACCACGTCGTCGGACGCCTGGCCGACCGGCACACCGTCCGCGTCCTGCTGTCCGGGCTGGTCCTCAACACGATCTTCCTGGCCGGGTTCGCGCTGTTCGCCCATCTGAGCGTGCCCACGGTGATCGCCATGCTGGGCGTCGGGCTGGTCGGCGTGACCATGAACCCGGCGATGGCCGTACGCGTCCAGCGCGTCGGCAACCCGGGGCCGCTGGTCAACACCGTCCACGCCTCCTTCATCACCCTCGGAGTGATCGTCGGCTCGTCGGTCGGCGGGCTGGTCATCGACGGCTTCGGGCTGCGCGCTCCCCTCTGGCTGGGCGCCGGGCTGGCCGTGCTCGGAGTGGTGTCCCTGCTGCCCGAGCTCGGCCGCCGTACCGCGGCGCGGTCATCGGCGCCGGGCCGCCTCGACCCCTGCCTGGCCTCGCCCGCCGGACAGGAGCGACCCTAGGAGAACCAGCTTCCGCCGAGCTCCTGGACGGCCTTGCTGCCCTTGGGCACCAGCACCGCCTCGCTCAGCACGTTGTTGACGCTCTTGGCGTCGTTGAGCAGGGCGAACAGGAAGAACATGCCGCCACTCGCCGTACGGAAGCCGAAGACGGAGCCGCGGCCGGCGAACCCGACGTACATCCCCTTGTTGACCTGGGGGAACGCCTTGCGGCTGTAGCTGTCCTTGGCCAGGCGGTAGCCGGAGTCGCCCTCCTTCTTCCTGTCCCCGTTCCAGAAGTTGCGGTACTCCTCGGCCACGGCGGCCGCCATCGCGTCATCCATGTCCGTGATGTAGCCGTCGGCGTCGAGCAGCGGCTTGGGCATCTGCTGTCCCCAGTGCAGCGGGGTCGCGACGGCCAGCCGGAAGGACTGCCCGGGAGAGCGCAGGAACGCCAGCACGTGCGGACGGCTGTGGCCCTTGGTGTCCCGGTAGGTCGCCTTCGCGATGAACCAGTCCCCGGCCGGTGGCTGCCGCTCCGGCCTGGGCACATAGATCGTCGGGGTGCCCGTCGGGTTGATCGGTTTGTGCGCCGGCTTCCATCCGAAACCTTCACGGCTGCGTTCCAGGACGCCCTCGTACAGGGCGCCTTCGACGAACAGCGCGTCGAGCCGGGCGTTCGACCGCCACCACTTGCGCTTCTTGATCGCCGCGTTGTACGCGGCCACCCACGTGCGCATGGCCGTCCGGGCCTGGGCGACGGTCAGGGCCCGCGTGGTCCCCGAGGGAGCGGGGGTGGCGCTCGCGGACGGCGTGGCGTCCGGCGACTGAGACGGAGACTGAGACGGAGACGGCGAGGTGGCGGGCGAGGCGGCCCGGCTCGGCGGCGGCGGGTCGGCGGGGCGATAGGGCAGTCCCGGGATCGCGCCGCAGCCGGCCAGGCTCAGCACGAGAGCCACGATCAGCGGTAGTACGCGCACCGACAACTCCCCCAAGACAACGCAAAGACCTGACAAACAAGAACATATCGGATGCGTCCCGCCGCGCCGGCATCCCCGCAGCTCAGCAGGCACGCGCGCGAACCGGCACCCGTGGACCGGCTCTGTGGACCGGCTCTGTGGACCGGCGGACCATACACTGCCGGTCATGCCACCCAGGCGCAGGCGCAGCCCTGCGGAATCACGTGCCGAGCTGCTGGCCGCCGCGGCCGAGCTGATCAGGGAACGAGGTCCGGACAACGTCAGCCTGCGGCAGATCGCCGAGGCCGCCGGGGTCGCCCACGGGCTCGTCTCCCACTATTTCGGCACGTACGCCGTCCTGGTCCGGGAGGTGCTGCGGGCCGAGAACGACCGGATCGAGGCCCGCGTACGCGAGCGCATCCAGGCCGAGGACGGCGTGCCCACCGCGGCGGGAATGATGGACGTGCTCTTCGACACCCTGGCCGACGAACGCTATCTGCGCCTGTTCGTCTGGACCGAGATGCACGCCGACTACCGGGGCGCCGCGCGGCCGGAGCTGGTGGAGCTGATCGACACGATGGAGGCCGGGATCCGCGCCGCGCTCGCCGGACGGCCCGCGCCCAGCCGGTCGCGCATCGAGGCGGTCGTCCTGGTGGGCCTGTCGGCCGCGTACGGGTTCGCGATCGGCGGCCGGTCGTGGCTGGCGGGCCTGGGCCACGATCCCGACGACCCGGCCCGCGAGGCGGAGTTCCGCGTCCAGCTCGCGCGGATGATGGGCGCCCACATGGTGGAGGAGTCCGGGCTGGAGCCGCCCGGCTGACTTGTTCTCCACTTGGAGAATAGGATGGTCTCGTCACTTCGACCACACGGACAGGACCGCCCATGCCCGAGCACCCCGACCTCATCCCCGCCCGGCCGGTACGCCCCTCCGACGAGGACCGCGAGCAGGCGGCCCGGCGACTCCAGGAGGCCGCCGCCGCGGGCCGGATCGAGCTGGCCGAGCTGGACCAGCGGCTCGGCGAGATCTACACGGCCCGCACCCAGGGCGAGCTCGCGCACGCGGGCCGCGACCTGCCCGAACCGGCCCGGACGGACTCACTGGTGGTCCGGGACGAGCCCCACTCGCGCTTCGCCTTCAGCGTGTTCGGCTGGTTCAGCCGCAAGGGCCGCTGGATCGCCCCGCGCGTGTTCACCTCCCTGTCGGTCTTCGGCGGCGGCGAGATCGACCTGCGCGACGCCCACTTCGCCGGCCAGGAGATCAGGGTCCGCGCCTTCGCCCTGTGGGGGTACACCGAGGTCGTGGTCCCCGACGACGTCGAGGTGGAGGTCAAGGGCCTCGGGCTGTTCGGCGCGTTCGACCGGAGCGCCGACAACAGGAGGCAGGGAGCGCCGCGGGTCGTCGTCAGCGGCCTGGCCCTGTTCGGCGGCGTCGGAACGAAGACCAAGCGGCCCGCCGCCAGGTGAACCGCCGTTCGCCGGTCAGAGGCCGCCGGCGACGTCCGCGTCGAGCAGGTGCCCGACCCGGCCGTCGAACTGCCCACCGACGCGCTGGTCCGCGTCACCGCGTCCTGCATCTGCGGCAGCGACCTGTGGCCCTACGGCTCGATGAAGCCGGAGGAGGGTCCCGCCCGGATGGGTCACGAGTTCATCGGCGTCGTCGAGGACATCGGCTCCCAGGTGACCACCCTCGCCCGGGGCGACCTGGTCGTGGCGCCGTTCGCCATCTCCGACAACACCTGCCGGTTCTGCCGCGAGGGCCTGCACACCTCCTGCGCCGACCCGCAGGCCGGCTTCTGGGACGCCGAGCCGGACGAGGGCGGCCAGGCCGAGGCCGTGCGCGTCCCGCTGGCCGACGGCACCCTGGTCAAGCTGCCCGTCGAAGCCGGCTCGGCGCTCATGCCGTCCCTGCTGACACTCGCGGACGTGCTCGGCACCGGCCACCACGCCGCCGTGGCCGGCGGCGTGGGCCGGCGCACCCGCGTCACCGTCATCGGCGACGGCGCCGTCGGCCTGCTGGCCGTGCTGTCGGCCAGGCGCCTGGGCGCCGAGCAGATCATCCTCATGGGACGTCACCAGGCCCGCACCGACCTCGGCCGCGAGTTCGGCGCCACCGACGTCGTGGCCGCCCGCGGCGCGGAGGGCGTCGAGCAGGTACGCGACCTCGCCAGCGGCGACGGCACCCACGTCGTCCTGGAGGCCGTCGGCACCATGCCCGCCTACCGGCAGGCACTCGGGGTCGTCCGGCCGGGCGGCGTCATCAGCCGCGTCGGCGTCCCGCAGTACGACGACGCGCCGATCGGCATGGGCAGCCTGTTCCGCCACAACCTGCGGCTGGCCGGCGGCCCGGCCCCGGTCCGGGCCTACATCGAGGAGCTGGTGCCCGACATCCTCAACGGCGTCATCGAACCCGGCAAGGTCTTCGACGCCACCACCGACCTCGACGGCGTCCCGGCCGGCTACCGGGACATGGCCGACCGCAAAAGCCTCAAAGTCCTCATCAAGCTCTGACCTGTCGAAGCTCACCCGAGGCGCCGGCCACGCCGGAACACCACCCGCGGGCGAAGCCGCTGCCAAGCGGGAGGAAGGAAACAACCCCGCGAGGAACGATCCTCAGCCCGCCAGGCCACCCCGCCCGTCCCTCCCCCGCGCACGGTCGCCATACTGCAGAAGGCGCACGGTGAAGAGCCCCCTGGTGGCCTGAGCACAGACCACCACGGCACCTCCCGCCGACCCGGTGCTCCGGAGCCGCCGTCGGCCCGGAGCACCCGCGCCCACGACATCCCCGACGTCGAAAGGCCCTGATGACAGCCGACCAGCCCATCTGCTGCCCCACCTGCAAGGGGGTCCTCCCCGGCCGGCAGCCCAGCGACTACACGGCCGCCCGCGGACGCCTCGTCGTCGTCAACGGCTACTGCCAGGGCCACTGCCCGGCCCCCGAACAGCGGCCCCGCCTCCAGACCCCCGCGGAACACCCCGCACCCGCCGAGCACGGCACCCGGCAGCCGCTGAACGTCCCGGCGCCGGCACTCTGACCCCGGCACCCGAGACCGGGCCGCCGCCGCTCAGTCAAGGAGCTCCACGTACCCGTCGGTCCCGTGAACGCGGATCCGCTGCCCGTCCCGGATCAGCCGGGTGGCCCCCTCCACCCCCACCACCGCCGGCAGCCCGTACTCCCGCGCGATCACCGCTCCATGCGTCATCAGGCCGCCCACCTCCGTCACCAGCCCGGCGATGCCCACGAACAACGGGGTCCAGCTCGGGTCGGTGAAGGCGGTGACCAGGATGTCACCCGCCGCCAGATCGGCCCGCGCCATGTCCAGCACCACCCGGGCACGTCCCTCGACGGTTCCCGCCGACACCGCCAGACCGGCCAGCGCCCCCGGCGGCACGTCCTCGCGCTGGTACCGGCCGGCGAGCACCTCGCCGTCCGACGTGAGCACGCGCGGCGGGCGCAGCGTCTCGTGCCACCGGAAGTCCTCCCGACGCCGCAGGACGAGCTCGCCGTCCGCCTCGCCCGTGCGCACGACCTCCTGCAGCTCCTGGAACCGCAGGAAGAAAATGTCCTCCCGGTCCCGCAACACGCCCGCCCGGACGAGCCGATCGGCCTCCCGCCACAACGCCTGCTTGTAGGCCAGGTAACGGCAGACCATGCCGTACTTGGGGAACTCCCGATAGCCCGCGAACGTGCGCACCCGGGCGATCATCCGCTCGGTCTCCGCCGCCTTCCGCTCCCCGTCGGGCAGGGCCCGCAGGCGCGCCAGCACCTCCCGCTCCTTGCGCAGGGCCTCCTGACGTCCCTGCTCGAAACGCCGCGCACCGGCACCCGCCTCGAAATTCCGGACATTGCCGAGAATCACCGGAACGAGCATGGCGGGCCGCTCACTCCAGCGCGTCCGGGTGATGTCGATCTCCCCCGCGCAACGCATGCCGTACTGCTCCAGGAAGCCCCGGACGGCCTCGGCGGCCTCCCGGCCGCCGGGCAGCTCGCCCAGCTCCTCCAGGAAAGCGTCGCCCTCCCGCTCCTCCGCCGCCACCCGCCGCAGGAACGCCACCACCTCCGCGTGCGGACGGATCACGTCCGCCACGTCCAGCAGCGCCAGCCCCATCTCCGACGTCACGTTGTGCGGGACGGACTGCGTCAGCACATCGGCCGCGTTCCGCTCCCCCAGCCACTCCTCCAGATGATCGTTCAGCCACCAGGCCGCCTCCATCCCCGCCATGATCGCCTGGAAGCTCCGCGGGCCGAACAGCAGACGCCGCAGCTCCGCGATGTCCGCCAGGATGAACTCGAACAGCTCCGGCCCGGACAGCTCCTCGATGCGGCGCCGCAACGCGGCCACCGACTCCCGGCCGTCCCGGACGAGCTCGGCGACCAGCTCCGGATCGGCCTCGATCGGCGCGGGCGGAGCAGCCGCGGGTGCGACACCCGACTCCTCCTCCGGCACCGCGCGGATGAAGTCGCCACGATCCACCACCGTCTGCAACGCGTCCCGGATGAGCGGATCGGACTTCCCCAGCGTCCCGATGAGGTTCGCCCGGCCCGCCGCCGTCGCCAGGACCGGGGCCACGTCCACGAACAGCCGCCCGCCCGCCTCCGCCATCGGCCGCGACGTCGTCAGCTGCCAGAAGGACAACCCCAGCGGCTTCATCGCGTCGGTCATCATCTGCTGATGCCCCACGGAGACATAGACGTGGTTGTCCTGGTCGTCGGCGACCGGAATGGGGAACAACGTCGTGATCGGCCGGCTCTGGACGACATGGAACTCCTCACCGGCCAGACACCACTCGATGTCCTGCGGCCGGCCGAACCACGCCTCGATCCGCCGCCCCAACCCCACCAGACGAACCGCCTGCTCATCGGTCAGAGCCCGCCGGACCGACCGCTCGGCCTCGACCGGCCCCTCCTCGGTGCCGCCCGCCGGCGACGCCCGCACCACCCGCGCCTTGGCCCCCACCGACACGTCCACGACCCGGTCGTCCCGCACCGTGTAGACGTCCCCCGCGACCACGCCCGAGACCAGCGCCTCGCCCAGCCCCCACACCGCCTCCACGACGGCGGCCTTCCGGTCCGACGTCACCGGATCGGCGGTGAACAGGACCCCCGCCGCCTCCGGGAACACCATCCGCTGCACGACCACCGCCATCCGCACCCCACGGTGATCGAACCCGTTGCGACGCCGATAGACCACCGCCCGCTCCGTGAACAGCGACGCCCAGCACCGCCGCACGTGCCGGAGCACCTCCGCCGGCCCCACGACGTTCAGGTACGAATCCTGCTGCCCGGCGAAGGACGCCGTCGGCAGGTCCTCGGCCGTCGCGCTGGACCGCACCGCGCAGGCGGCCTGCTCGCCGAGCCGGGCCAGCGACTCCCCGATCGCCTCGACCACGTCGTCGGGCACCGGCGCGCCCTCGACGACGGCGCGGATCTCCGCGCTCAGCGCGCGGACCGCCGCACGGTCGTCCGGGTCCACCTTCGACAGCAGGTCGAGCTGGGCGTCGAACGACGGCACCGCGGACACCACCCGCTGGAAGGCGTCGGTCGTGACGCAGAAGCCGTCCGGCACGCGGACGCCGTCGATCCGCGAGAGCTCGCCCAGGGCGACGCCCTTCCCGCCGACGTCCGCGAGGTTCGCCGCGTTGATCTGCCCGAACTCCAGCACGTAACCCAATTCCGTCGCTCCATCCTTCGTCGGGGTTGGTTCGCAACGGGCAGTATGAACGACTTTTCGAGGTCTCATGAGGGGCGGGGATCCGCTATAAAGTGAAAGTGAGGGGACGTTTCCCCAGCATCGCGCCCAACCGCCGATCCCGGCCGGTCCGACGGGCCGTTCGATCCAAGATCATATTTGCGCCCGGGCATCGCCTTTACTTCGTAGATTAATAGTAGCGCGCCGGGACGAGACGGTGGCGACACGCCCTAGCGCGCGCAATCACCAAAAAGCCGATAAGGCTACCCCCATCTGGGACGCCCTCCCCCCCACCATCACCCAGAGACATGAAAAACTAGCGTCCGGGATACGGAAGCACAGCGCCCTCGAAGCCGGAGTCGCAAATCCCCATATAACCGGAAATATCCCCAGCTTCCCGGCGCTCCCCGCGCGCGACGGGTTCGGGAATCGCACGAGTTCTCCGCCTTTGTCACCCAGAGAGGCTTTCTGGCGAATTATTCCAAATGCGGGATTTTGCGTTTCCCTCGCCGCCAAAGAGCTGGTCACCCACGCGTCAGGTTCCGTTATAGAGTCTGCACCCGGACCCCGCCGAAGAAAGGTGACAGGCATGCAAGACGCGGCCATCGACCGAGTAAAACTCATCTTCACCCTGTTCGACGCCGACGGCACCGGTTACCTTGAGGCCGAAGACTTCGACCGTATGGCCAACCGCGTATTGGCGGCGTCCCCTCGTTCCACGGAAGCCGCCAAGAGCGCGATCAGCGACGCTTTCCGCCGTTACTGGACAACTCTTGTCGAGGAACTCGATTCGGACAAAGACGGCCGCATCAGCTTCGAGGAGTACAGCGCGTGCGTCCTGTCCCCCGAACGCTTCGACGACGCGCTGACCGACTTCGCCGAGGCGCTGGCCGAGCTGGGTGACCCCGACGGCGACGGCCTCATCCACCGCACCGATTTCATGGCGCTCATGACCGCCATCGGCTTCAAGCGGCGCAACGTCAACACCCTGTTCGACGCGTTCGGCCCCTCCCAGGACGACCAGGTCAAGGTCCCGGTCTGGGCCGAGGGCATCAAGGAGTACTACAGCCCCGAGAAGGCGGACATCGCGGGCGACCTCCTGCTCGGAGAGTCCAGCTGACGGCCGCCACGAGCCGGCGCGTCCGGCCTTCGACGACGAAAAGGGAGCAGTAGTGGAACCAGTCATCGGACTTGCCATCGGCCAGGGGACGGGCCCCGAGCTCGCGGCCGTCTTCGAGCGGGTGCTGGCCGGGATCGCCGACGCCTGCGGCACGAAGGTGGCCCTCACCCGCTCTGAGCGGATCTATCACTCCTACGTGTCCTTGAAGGCCGGCGCGGAGGCCGAGGAGATCCGCGAGAGCACGCGGCAGGACGCCGACCAC
>NZ_JBSFGJ010000343.1:0-9959 GCF_053596515.1 Nonomuraea sp. NPDC001684 | reverse complement strand
CCAGCCGGAAGAGAACTAGGCCAGGAGCGCGGTCGTGATGTACTGGCCCATGGCGATCGGCGTGCGACCGGCCCCGGTTCCCGCACGCCCCGGCGCGCCGCCGCCCAACCGCTGGCCGTGCTCGGCGACGCCCTGCGCCGCATGCACACCACCCTCGGCCCGTCCTACGGCAAGCTCGCTCACCTGGCCGACGGCCGGGCCCGGCCGTCCCGGCCCGCCGAGGACGTCGTCCTGGACCGCGCGCTCGCCCATCTCGCCGCCGTCGCCGCCCGCGACGCCCGGATGGGCCGGGCGCACGAGCGGATCGCCGCCCACGTTCGCGGCCTGCGCCACGCGGTCGCCCCCCGCGAACGGTACGGGCTCGTGCACGGCGAACTCGGGCCGGACCACGTGCTCGTCACGCCCGCGGGCGACCCCGTCATGATCGACTTCGAGGGCCTGACCTACTTCGACGCCGAGTGGGAGCACGCCTGGCTGCGCATGCGCTTCGAGGACGCCTACCCGGCGCTGCGCCCGCCCGCCCTCGACCCCGACCGGCTGGAGCTCTACCGGTACGCGCAGGTGCTCTCCCTGATCGAGGGCCCGCTGCGCATCGCCGACACCGACTTCCCCAACCGGCGCTGGATGCTGGACCTGGCCGAATGGAACATCGCCAAGGCCCTCGCCGTCCTGTGACGCCGGCCCGTCCGGTCAGGCTTCGCGGGGCAGCGGGGGCAGCGGGAGCGGCAGCCCCGGAAGGCCGTCGATGCTGGTCGCCACGTGCTCCTTCTTGTGGAAGTACGCGTCGAGCGACTCGTCGTCCTCGCGGGCGAAGCGGGAGCCGTGCAGCGGGCGGTCGGCGTCGTAGGTCATGAACGGGACGGCGTACCCGCAGGTGTCGCGGATCAGCCGGGCGGTCACGACGATGATCGCGCGCAGGCCGTGCGGGACGGGGTCGATGTCCGGGAAGTGCCGCAGCAGCCCGGCCCAGCGGGGGTCGTCGCGGAAGACCGGCTCGCCGTGGCCGTGCACGCGCACGATGTTCGGCGGGCCGTCGAAGGCGCACCACATCAGCGTGACGCGGCCGTTCTCGCGCAGGTGGGCGATGGTCTCGGCGTTGCTGCCGGCGAAGTCGAGGTAGGCCACGGTGTGGTCGTCCAGGACGGCGAACGAGCCCTTCAGACCCTTGGGCGAGAGGTTGACCGTGCCGTCGCCGGCCAGGGGAGCGGTCGCCGTGAAGAAGATGGGCTGGGACTCGATGAACGTGCGCAACCGGCCGTCGATCCGGTCGTAGGTCTTTCCCATGATCCGGATTATCCCCTTTCGTGGTTTCGTGTGGGGGTGAGAGGCGTCGGTCCCGCGGGTGGCAGAATGCCCGGCATGATCGCGAACGAGGGCCCGGAACCGCGTCCCCTGCTCCGGCGTCCCGCCGAGGGCGAGCTCATCGACGTCGCCGGGGTCCGGCACTTCTTCCGGCTGACCGGGGAGCACACCGGGGACCGGTTCGCGTTCGAGGAGTTCACGCTGGACCCGGGCGTCGTCGGGGCGCGCCCGCACGTCCACCACGGCCACGACGAGTACTTCTACGTCCTGGACGGCGAGCTGACCCTGCACGACGGCGCGGGAGAGGTGACGGTCGGCCCCGGCCACCTGCTGGCGGCGACGCGCGGCACCCCGCACGGCTTCCGGAACGCCGGCGACGGCACCGTGCGCGCGCTGTGCCTCTACACGCCCGCCGGCTACGAGGGATACTTCCGCGAGGTGCACGCGGCCGTCGCCGCGGGCGCGCAGATCACCGACGAGCTGCTCGCGGAGTTCCGCTCCCGCTACCGCACCACCTCGCTCTGACCCGCCCGACGGTCAGGGCGCGGCCGCGCGGGTGCGCAGCCGGCGGAGCATCCGGGCGTCGGCGAAGCCCACCTCGCGCGCGGCGACCTCGGCGGTGGCGCCGCGGCCGAGCAGGTGTTCGGCCCGCTCCAGCCGCAGCGCGGTCTGGTAGGCCAGCGGGGTGAGCCCGGTCGCCCGCCGGAACAGCCGGGTCACCGTGCGCTCGCTGCATCCCGCGGCCCCGGCCAGCAGGCTCAGCGGCAGCCGCTCGGTGAACCGGGTCTCGATCAGGTCCTGGATGCGGTGGACCGTCTCGTCCACGTGCGAACGCCGTCGCAGCAGCGGGCTGACCTGCTCCGCCGTGCCGTCGCGGTGGGCGTGCACGAGCATCGCGCGGGCCACCTGCCCCGACGCGTACGGCCCGTGCCGGGTGGTCACCAGGTGCAGCGCCACGTCGATCCCGCCGGCCACGCCGGCCGAGGTGACGATCCGGTCGTCCTCGACGTACAGCGCGTCCCTGGCGACGCTCGCCCGCGGATAGAGGCGGGCCAGCTCGTCCTGGACGGTGTGGTGGGTCGTGCACCGGCGGCCGTCGAGCAGCCCGGCCCGGCCCAGCGCGTCGGCCCCCGCGCACACGCCGGCCACCGTGCCGCCCGACGCGTGGTGTTCGCGCAGCCGGCGCAACGTCTCGCCGCTCGCCGGCCGGGCCGGCCCCCGCCAGCCCGGCACGACGATCAGGTCGTCGGGCGTCAGTGACGGCCACGAGGTCCGCGCGTGCAGCGTCAGCCCCTGCACGCTGGCCACCTCGCGCTCCTCGGCGACGTAGTCGATGGTGTACGGCCGGCCGAGGTCGGCGGCGGTGGAGAACACCTGGGCGGGCCCGGCCACGTCGAGCAGGTGCACCCGCGGGATGAGCAGGAAGACGACTCGGGACATGACCGGCGCCTCCTCAGTTCCCGGTGAGCTCGTCCACGGTCCTGATCGTGGCGAAACGACCCGACAGAGCGTATTCGGTACGGGCGAGGATCTCGTCCACGCCGAGCGTGCGCGGATCCCGCACGAGCTCGTCGAAGGGGGCGTCGCCGGGCGCGTCGCGGTGGGGGAGCGGCGTGGTGGCGGTGGCGTCGATGGCGAAGTCGACCTCGAAGCCCAGGTCGGAGGCGAGGCGCGCGGTGGTCTCGCAGCACTGCTCGGTCCGGATGCCGCAGACGGTCAGCCGCCTGACGCCGCGCCGGGTGAGGAACTGGTGGAGATTGGTGGTGGTGAAGGCGTTGTGCGCCGACTTGGTGAGGACGGGCTCGTCCGGAAGGGGCTCCAGGCCGTCCATCAGCTGGACGTACCCGCGGGCCGGATCGAAGACCGTGCCCGAGCCGGGCCGCGACCCGAGCACCCACACGACCGCGTCCCCGGCCTGCCTGGCGGCCGCGGCCAGGCGGTTGACCTGCGGGACGATGTCCGGCCTGGACGTGTGCCGCCAGTCGGGCAGCTGCAGGAAGGAGTTCTGGACGTCGATGACGACGAGGGCGCTGATCACGCCACCCAGGCTGGCCGGACGAGGCGCCCCGGCGGAAGGCACGACCTGGTCAGCGTGTGGACCGATCCAGTCGGCGCCCCGCCGCCGGGCCGATATCCCCCCAGCGTGACACCGTAATTCGCGGGCCCTCGCAAGGGCCGGTGCCGCCTGCCACCATGGAGGCGCCAGCTGATCCGGACGATCTCTGGAGGGGGCGTGTCATGAAGTGGTGGGAGGGCGACGACGGACGCCACGAAGGCTGGGATGCCGCCGTCTTCCCGGACGGGCGGGTCTCCACCGGCCCGGCCGACGGCGGGGCGAGGGTGCACCCGATCGGCTCCGACGGCCGCATCGGCTACGGCCGCGGCGACGTCGTGGACGGCCGCACCGCGATCGGCTGGCGCGGCCACTGCGCCTGCGGATGGCAGGGGCCGCTGTGGGAACGCGTGGCCCAGACGCGCCACGACTTCGCGGCCCGGCGCATCTACGCGCTGAGCGAATGCCTGCTGTCCGGCGCCGCCCCCGACGACGTGGCCGTCGCGATCCGCGCGGAGTGGGAGACCCACCTCGACCCGCCGAGCCTGGTCGCCGTCCGCCAGGCCGCCGAGGCCGTGCGCCGGGCCCAGGGCCACCTGGACGCCGCCGTGCGCGCGGCCCGCAAGGAGGGCGGCTCCTGGACCCGGATCGGCGAGTCCGCCGGCGTCCGCCGCCAGTACGCCCAGGACCGCTGGGGGCCCTGACCCGCCGGCTCGTGGGGCCCGGGGTCAGGCCGCCGACTGGGGACAGCAGCCGGGAGATCAGGCCGCCGGCAGGCGGTAGCGGCCGGAAGGTCAGGCCGCCGACCGGCGGTAGCGGCCGGGGGCGACGCCGAACTCGCGCTTGAAGGCGTTGCCGAAGGCGAACTCCGACCCGTACCCCACCTGCTCGGCCACCCGCGCCACCGGCGCGTCGGACTCGCGCAGCAGGCGGGCCGCGCTCATCAGCCGCCACCACGTCAGGTACGCCAGCGGCGGCTGCCCCACCAGCCCGGTGAAGCGGCGGGCGAAGCCGGCCCGGGACATGCCCGCGTGCGCACCGAGCGACTCGACGGTCCAGCGGCGGGCCGGGTCGCGGTGGATGGCGTCGAGCGCCCGGCCGACGACGGGGTCGGCCAGCGCGGCGGCCCAGCCGGAGACCGTGCAGGGCTCGTCCTGGGTCTCGAAGTAGGCGCGCAGGACGTACAGCTGCAACATGTCGAGCAGGGACGACACGACGGTGTCGGTGCCGGGCCGCGGGCCGTCGATCTCGGCGGCCAGCAGCTCGACGGCGGCCCGCAGCTCCGGACGGCTGCCGAGCGTCGCGGGCAGGTGGATCACGCCGGGCAGCGAGCCCAGGATGGGGTGGGTCCGGTCGAGTTCGAGCCGGTAGCCGCAGGACAGGACCACCGTCTCGGCCCCCGTGCCGCCGAACCCGGCCGACGCGAACAGCTCCGAGTGCGGCTCGCAGTCGGACTCGGCCAGCGGGCGGGCGGGATCGTCGGCCAGCCCGAAGTCGTCGCCGTGCGGCAGGAACACCACGTCGCCCACGCTGAGCGGGACGGGCTCGCCGTCCGGCGGGATCAGCCAGCACGACCCGCGCAGCACCACGTGGAACCCCGCCGACCCCGGCACCGAGCGGAACGCCACCCCCCACGGCGCCCGCCAGGAGATGCGGGAGGAGGTGGGGCGCCCGCACCGCATGAAGGCCATCACGTCGCTCAGCACGTCCATGGGGATCGAGTCTAAGGGCTGAGACGCTGGCGTATAAATGGTGGATAGCAGCGCATTCAGTATCTCAGCCGCTCTCCCTACGGTTGGTTTCCGTAACCGAACTGAGGGAGAGGGACATGCTCAAGGTAGGCATCGTCATCGGCAGCACCCGGCCTGGCCGCAACGGCGAGGCGGTGGCCCACTGGGTCCGCGATCTGGCGGCCAAGCGGGGCGACGCCGACTACCGGCTCATCGACCTGAAGGACTACGACCTGGGCAACCTGGACGAACCCGAGCACCCCGCCATGGGCAACTATTTGCACGAGCACACCAGGCGCTGGTCGGCCACGGTCTCCGAGCTGGACGCGTTCGTGATCGTGACCCCGGAGTACAACAACTCCTACCCGGGCGCGCTCAAGAACGCCCTCGACTTCCTGTACGCCGAGTGGACCAACAAGGCGGCCGGATTCGTCGGCTACGGCGTGGACGGCGCGCCCCGGGCCATCGCCCACCTGCGGCACGTGCTGGGCCTGCTCGGCGTGGCCACCGTGTCCAACCAGGTCGGGCTGTCGATCCACACCGACTTCGCCGACGGCTTCAAGCCCGCCGCCGCCCACGAGGACCGGCTGAACGCCGTCCTCGACCAGGTCCTCGCCTGGGGCTCGGCGCTGCGCCCGCTGCGGGCGGCCTGATCCCGCCCCGGTAGCCGCACGGGAGCCGCCCGGCGGTCGCACGGCGGGCGATGGGTAGATTGCGCAGAGTGGAAGACGAGGTGGTCAGCGGCATCCGGGTGCGCGGCGCGCGGGTGCACAACCTGCGGGACGTCGACGTGGCGATCCCGCGCGACGCGCTGGTGGCGTTCACGGGGGTCTCCGGGTCGGGCAAGTCGTCGCTGGCGTTCGGCACGATCTTCGCCGAGTCGCAGCACCGCTACCTGGAGTCGGTCGCGCCCTACGCGCGGCGGCTGCTGCAGCAGCTGCCGATGCCCGACGTCGACGACATCACCGGCCTGCCGCCCGCGGTCGCGCTCGGCCAGCGGCGGTCCACGCCGTCCGCGCGGTCCACGGTGGGCACGCTGAGCCGGGTCTCCAACTCGCTGCGCATGCTGATGTCCCGCGCCGGCGCCTACCCGCCGGGCGCGCCGCGCCTGGACTCGGACGCGTTCTCGCCCAACACCGTCGCCGGCGCGTGCCCGCAGTGCCAGGGGCAAGGGGTGTTGCACGAGGTCACCGAGGAGTCGCTGGTGCCCGACCCGTCGCTGAGCATCGCGGAGGGCGCGATCGCGTCGTGGCCGGGCGCCTGGCAGGGCAAGAACCAGCGCGACATCCTGGCGACGCTCGGCTACGACATCCACGCGCCCTGGCGCAGCCTGCCGCGGGAGCAGCGGGACTGGATCCTGTTCACCGACGAGGAGCCGGTGGTCACCGTCCATCCCGTACGCGAGGCGGGCCGGATCCACCGCCCCTACCAGGGCAAGTACGCCAGCGCCCGGCGGCTGGTGCTCAAGGCGTACGCGTCCTCGGCCAGCGAGAAGAGCCGCCTGCGCGCCGAACGGTTCATGACCGCCCGCACCTGCCCGCTCTGCGGCGGGCGGCGGCTGCGTCCCGAGGCGCTGGCGGTCACGTACGCGGGCCGCACCGTCGTCGAGCTGGCCGCGATGCCGATGGGCGAACTGGCCGGCGTGCTCCGCCCGCACCGGGACGAACCAGGACCGGCGGGGGCGCTCACCCGCGACATCCTCGACCGGATCGAGGTGCTGGACGAGCTGGGGCTGGGCTACCTGAGCGTGGCCCGGCCCGCGCCGACCCTGTCCAGCGGCGAACTGCAGCGGATCCGGCTGGCCACCCAGCTGCGCGCCGGGCTGTTCGGCGTCGTGTACGTGCTGGACGAGCCCTCGGCCGGCCTGCACCCCGCCGACTCCGCCGCGCTGTCGGACCTGCTGCGCCGCCTGCGCGACACCGGCAACACCGTCTGCCTGGTCGAGCACGACATGGACGTCGTGCGCCAGGCCGACTGGGTGGTGGACGTCGGCCCCGGCGCGGGCGGCGACGGCGGGCGCGTCCTGTACAGCGGGCCGGTCGCCGGGCTGCGCGAGGTCGCCGGGTCGGTGACCCGCCGCTACCTGTTCCACACCGTCGTGCCGGAACGGCCGGCGCACCGGCAGACGGGCTGGCTGGAGCTGCGCGGGCTCACCCGCAACAACCTTCAAGGCGTGGACGTCGACGTGCCGCTGGGCGTGTTCACCGCCGTCACCGGCGTGTCGGGGGCGGGCAAGAGCAGCCTGCTGGCGGCCGTCGCCGAGGCTGCCGGGGAGCGGCGGGTGGTCTGGGTGAACCAGCAGCCCATCGGCCGCACCCCGCGCTCCAACCTGGCCACCTACACCGGCCTGTTCGACACGGTGCGCAAGCTGTTCGCCGCCACCGACGGCGCGCGTGCCCACGGCTACGGCCCGGCCCGGTTCTCCTTCAACGTGCCCGGCGGACGCTGCGAGACCTGCCAGGGCGAGGGCTACGTCGCGGTCGAGCTGCTGTTCCTGCCCACGACGTACGCGCCCTGCCCCGACTGCGGCGGCGCCCGCTACAACCCCGACACGCTGCGGGTGACCTATCGCGACCGCACGATCGCCCAGATCCTGGAGATGACGGTCGACGAGGCCACCGGCTTCTTCGGCGACGTCCCCGCGGTACGCCGCCCGCTGGAGACGCTGCACGAGGTCGGGCTCGGGTACCTGCGGCTCGGGCAGCCCGCCACCGAGCTGTCGGGCGGCGAGGCCCAGCGCATCAAGCTCGCCGCCGAGCTGCAGGGCCGCCGCGCCGAGTCCACGATCTACCTGCTCGACGAGCCGTCCACCGGCCTGCACCCGCACGACACCGACGTGCTCATGGACCGGCTGCACGACCTGGTCGGCGGCGGCGGCACGGTCGTGGTCGCCGAGCACGACATGCGGGTGGTGGCGACCGCCGACCACGTCATCGACCTCGGGCCGGGAGGCGGCTCGGCCGGGGGCACGGTGGTGGCCGCGGGCACGCCGGCGCAGGTGGCCGCCAGCCCGCGCAGCCGTACCGCGCCGCACCTGAAGGGCCTGCTGTGATGCGCCGCGCGCTGTACCTGCCGCCGTTCGGGGAACTGGCCGATCCGCGGGTGCTCGCCGAGCTGGCCGCCCGCGCCGAGGACGCCGGGTTCGACGGCGTCTTCCTGTGGGACCACGTCGTGCGCCCGCTGAGCCCGGGGCTGGCCGTCTGCGACGCCTGGATCGCCCTGGCCGCGATCGCCGCCGCCACCGAGCGCGTCCGCATCGGCACCAGGGTCACGCCGCTGTCGCGGCGCAGGCCGTACGAGGTGGCCAGGCAGGCCGCCGCCCTCGACCAGCTCAGCGGCGGGCGGATGGTGCTCGGCGTCGGGCTCGGCGCGGACGACGGCGGGGAGCTGAGCAGGCTCGGCGAGACCGGCGACCCGCGCGTCCGGGCGGAGATGCTCGACGAGGGCCTCGACGTCATCTGCCGGCTCTGGACCGGCCTGCCCGTCCGCCACCGGGGCCGCCACTACCGCGTCGACGACCTGGCGTTCCAGCCGCAGCCCGTGCAGCGGCCGCGGATCCCCATCTGGGTCGCCGCCCAGTCGGTCCGGCAGGCGCCGCTCCGCCGCGCCGCCCGCTTCGACGGTCTCTGTCCGGAGACCACCCCGGTCGGGCTGCGGGAGATGCTGGCCGTCGTCGCCGAGCACCGGGGCGGGCTCGAAGGTTTCGAGGTCGCGGTCGGCGTCCCGCCGGGGGTGCATCCCGGCCCGTACGAGGACGCGGGCGCGACGTGGTGCCTCATCGAGTTTCCCGAGGTCAGCAGCGTCGAGCAGGTGATGGCGGCGATGATCTGAGGCGTTTGCGCGGTGACGGTGGCGGGGTAGGCCAGTCATCGCCCGTCCGGGGTGCGCCATGACACCACCCGGCCGGCGGCCCCGCGCGAGTGAGGAGCGAGCTGATGCGCCCGACCGGGCATCCCGAGAGCGGCGGCCTGCGCAGCCAGGCATGGTGGGACAACGCCGGCAATCCGGAGATGACCGCTCTCTACCTCGAACGTTTCCTCAACTTCGGGCTGACCCCGAAGGAGCTCCAGTCCGGCCGGCCGATCATCGGCATCGCCCAGACGGGCAGCGACCTCGTGCCCTGCAACCGCCACCACCTCGCCCTGGCCGACCGGGTCAGGGACGGCATCCGCGACGGCGGCGGCATCCCGCTGGAGTTCCCCGTCCATCCGCTGCAGGAGACCGGCAAACGACCGACCGCCGCCCTCGACCGCAACCTCGCCTACCTCGGGCTGGTCGAGGTGCTCTACGGATATCCGCTCGACGGCGTCGTCCTGACGACGGGCTGCGACAAGACCACGCCCGCGTGCCTGGCCGCGGCGGCGACGGTCAACATCCCGGCGATCGTCCTGTCCGGCGGGCCGATGCTCAACGGCTACCACCAGGGCAGGCGCATGGCCGCGTCGGGGTCGGGGCTGGTGATCTGGCAGTCGAAGCGGCTGCTGGCCACCGGCGAGATCGACTACGACGAGTTCATGGCGCGCGTGGCCGCCTCCGCGCCCAGCATCGGCCACTGCAACACCATGGGCACCGCCCTGTCGATGAACAGCCTGGCCGAGGCGCTCGGCATGTCGCTGCCGTGCTGCGCGGCGATCCCCGCGCCCTACCGCCGCCGGGCGCAGATGGCCTACGACACGGGCCTGCGGGCGGTGCAGCTGGTACGCGAGGACCTCACCCCGCGCAAGATCATGACCATGCGGGCCTTCGAGAACGCGATCGTGGTCGCCTCGGCCATCGGCGCCTCCACCAACGTGCCCATCCACGTCAACGCCATCGCCCGGCACGCCGGGGTGCCGCTGACGATCCACGACTGGCAGCGCGTCGGAGCCGACGTC